>JBGSPT010000145.1:0-14448 GCA_041738475.1 Treponematales bacterium | reverse complement strand
GGAGCCGCCCAAATCCCGGCGGAAAAGTACAGAGCCAGGAGGGAGGCCGCGGTCCGCTCGGAAGCGCCCAGGACGTCCACGATGTACAAAGTCAGGAAGGACGAGGCGGAGGCCAGGGCCGCGCCCATGGCCGTGACCATGAGAATCAAAGCCGACAGCTCGAGGATCGCGCCGGACGGCAGCCGTTCCCGAACCGGGTCCGAGGCCGATGCCGTCGCCGGCCCGCCGAGGGATCGCCGGAAGCAGGCGCGGTACACGAAGACGCCCAGGAGGATTACGGGGATCGAGAAGACCAGGAAGGCCCCCCGCCATCCCAAGACCCCGGCCGCGGCCACTCCCAGCAGAGGCGCGGCGAAGTAGCTCACGCTCCCCCCTATCACGTGGAGCCCCAAGGCGCGCCCGCGCTTGTCCGGCTCCACCGCGGAAGTGATCAAGGGTGATGCCGCGGGATGGTAGCCCCCTCCCAGGATTCCCATGAGGACCAGGGAGGCCAGGATCAACGCGTATCCCGAGGACAGGCCCAGAAGGAGCCCCGCGATCCCGACCCCCGCGATGCCCGCGGTCAGGACGATCCTGGGTCCGATCCGGTCCGCGATCCTGCCGGCGGGGATCTGCCCGAATCCGTAGGAGAGATTGAACGCCGCCAGCACGACCCCTACCTGTGAATAGGAGAGTCCCAGGTCGTCACGGATGAAGGGAAGAAGGGGCGTCAACAGGGCGGTCAGGACATGGTGGCTGAAGTGGGCAAGGGTCAGGAGGAGGACGGTCCGGCTGGAGACACGCATGAGGCCATTGTAGGAAAAATCGTTCTTGGAGTCCAATGCCGCGATGGCTGAAGGGTCCATGCCGCGAACGCGATTCTTTACCGCCTCATGCACCGCGCGGCGGCGATCCTGCCCGTCATGATCGCCGTGGGACCTCCCGCCGGGCTGTAGACCCACTTGCCCGCGGCGTACACGCCGGGCAGGGGGGTCTTCACGGAATCGGCCATGCGGAACATG
The DNA here is from genome assembly GCA_041738475.1 of Treponematales bacterium. GTDB lineage: Bacteria > Spirochaetota > Spirochaetia > Treponematales > UBA12059 > JAAYUR01. The sequence continues at coordinate 13,447 of JBGSPT010000145.1, read as the reverse complement.
CTCTTCGTGACGGGGATGTCCTCCTCGAATGACCAGCCCACGATGGAGCCTTCCGAACTGCCCGCCCTGGAACGGATCGACGAGGGCGAGGCGGAAAACCGGAACAGGACCTTGTCCGCAAGACCCGGGTAGATGCTCGAAGAGATCACCGCGATGATCTCGTCCTCGAGTCTCCGCTTGAATTCGTCGTACCATCCGGCGGAGCGGATCCTCTCGGTGAGCCCGTAGTCGAACAGCGCGCTGATGATGAGTCCTGTCCTGCCCGGGGGCGCCGCGTCCGGATCGCGCAGGACCGGGATCGAAATCTCGAAGGTGTTGTACCGGCAGAACCGCCGCAGCCACTCGAACACCTCTTCCTTCCGTACCGAGTCCCAGCGAGAGAGCAGTCCCTCGAGTTCGGAGGTATGGATGTCCCCGAGCCCCCTCCGGTCGGGGGTATAGAAGACGTGGCCGTCTGCCTGGCTTTGGAACGCCCCGGGCGGGAGGTCCGCCGCGATGAAAACGGAGAACACGGATTCGGCGCCCCTGTGCCGAAGAACCGTTTCCCTGCGTCTATTGAACGAGGCCCGCTCCCGATTCCCGAATCCCGAATCTGCGGTGACGGCGTACAAGGTCTTCAGATCTCCGGCCCAGATCATTTTCTTGTACCGGTACGTGCCGCCCGCGGAGTCGGTGACGGTTTTTTCACGGGGCTCGACGCGGACGATTTCCGTCCCGACCCGTACCTCTCCCCCGCGCTCGGAAATCGCGTCGACCAGCTTCCGGATGAACGCTCCGACGCCGCCTTTCGGGTAGATGTAATCGTTGTAGAGCGCGAAATAGCTCAAGGCGAAGAAGACCGGCGTCTTCCGGAAGAAATGCTGGCCTATGATGTCCTTGAGGGACCGGTTGGATGAGAGGGAATCGAGGTACTCCTCGAAGGGAGTGTCCATCTTCGAGATGCGGTACATCGTCCGAAGGAATCGTATCGCCCACGCCAGGACCGAGGGGGCGAGGGTGAGGATGTTCCTTTTCTTTTTCGAAAAAAGCGGGTTGTCGACCCCGTAGAGGACTTTCATGTCTTGCACGATGTCGCGGATCGCCCGGACGATCCCGTCCACCTCGGCTTCGCACCCGGGATACAAACCCTTGAGCAGGTCGGAGTATTCGAACAGACTCTCTTCCCCCCGGACTGTGAGGATCCGGTCCTCGACCCCCAGGGAGATGGGATTCGGCAGTATTTCGATATCGATCCCGAACTCCTTGATCAAGGGCTTGACCAGACCGGCGTTGACCAGGGCCCGGGCGCCGCCCTCGAACCGGAATCCGTCGCGCACGAAGGAATTCATGAGACCGCCGCAGTTCTCGTTCTTTTCCAGGAGAAGCACGTCCCTGCCCTTGTGCGCCAGACTCAGGGCGGCCGTGAGCCCGGCGATGCCGCCTCCGACTACGATGACGTCTCTATCCATACGATCCCCACCCGCTTCATGCGTGTTAAATAGATACCCTCAAAGTATAATGCCCCGGAGGGTGTTCCGTCTCGAGAGGCTCCGCGAGCCCGGTACGAGAGGGCGTTCGTGACCCCCTTGTCAAAAGGGAGCCGGCATGACGGCCGGTGATTTTTATGGGTTACGAACCAAGCGAAAGCCCTGGAATATGTTCCGGTCGTCCGGGGGGAGGTGGTCCCGATTTGCCGAACGGGCGTTCGATACTCCGCTGTTCCAGCTGCCGCCGCGAATCACGCGGCTCGTTTCCGATACCGCGCCTGAAGGGTTGTATTGGGCGTCCCCGGAGTAACTGCCGTACCAGTCCCAGCACCATTCCCATACGTTGCCGCTCAGATCAAACAGCCCCAGCTCGTTGGCCGCCTTCTTTCCCGCAGGGTGCGTATTTCCGAACTTTCCGCCGGTATTATCCGTAAACCATCCTACCTTTCCCAGGTCGTTTCCCCCCGCGTACGTATGGCCGCGGCTCTTGTCTCCACCCCGGGCCGCGTACTCCCACTCCGCTTCCGTAGGCAGTCTCCACCCGTCCGCGCTACGGTCCCATTCCACGCTCGTCCCGCTGATTCGGTATGAGGGTGTCAGGCCGTCCCTTTCGGACAGTTTGTTCGCGTAGGCAACGGCGTCGAACCAACTCACACGCTCCACGGGCAGATCGTCCCCTTTGAATCTGCTCGGATTCGTCCCCGTCAACGCCGAATAGTCCCTCTGGACAACCTCGGTACTCATCATCCAGAAGCTCGAGACCGTTACGGAATGAACGGGCTTCTCGTCGCTATCGCCCGACTCCGAGCCCATCCGGAAGATTCCGCCTTGGACGAAGCTCTCCCCCCGCAGGCTGTTTCCCGGGATTCGTTCCGCCGGAACGTACGTGAAGGACACGGAGGCCGCGCCCCCCCCGGGCACCGTAACCGCGAAGCTCTCGGTTTTCCCGTCCGCGTACTTCACCGTAACCGTGTGGGATCCCGCGGGAAGATCGTTCACGGGCACCGTCCCCGCGGGCACCGACGCGGAAAGACCCCCCACGCTCAGAGTGCCCGGGCTGGCCAGCTTCACCGACAGGCTGCCCGTGGCCGCGGTCACGGTCCCGAAGCTCGGAGTCGCGGAGGGCCCCGCAGCGGGGGTCCTGGAACCGGCCAAATAGGCGTTTCCGAAGAACTGGTTGTAGACCGCGGGTATCTGTTTGCCCGAAGAGGCCGACTGTACCGCCGCACCCGTCCTGTTGAATACTTCCTTGATCTCCAGCCCCGGCGTCCTCAGCTGCTTGAGAAGTTCGGCGGTGAATATGCCGTTCCGCCCCGTCCCGTCCTGGGCCACGGACCCGGCGCTGGTGGCGTAGGCTACAATGCTGCCCGGGGGCTGGCTTCCCACCACGGAAAGGCCCCGGGCGCTCGACCGGGACCAGGAAAAGGGATTGTCCCGGCAGGCGTCCAGTACCACCAGGTTCAGGGCGTTCCGCGCTCCCTGAAGTGTATCCAGGACCGATTGGGCCGCCAGGGCTTTGGTCTTCAAGAAGGTCTCCGAGGCGATCCGGGCGTCCGCGGGAATCAGGTAGTTCACGCCCCCGGACTGGACGCCGTGGCCGGCATAGAAGAAGAATCCCGTGGAGTCCGCGCTCTGGGAGAGGTTGTTCCCCAGCCGTATCACCGCGTCCTCCATCTTCGCCAGGTCAGCGTCCACCAGGAGATCCACCTTGAACCCGATCTCCCTGAGCGCCGCCGCCATGTCCTGCGCGTCGTTGGGAGGGTTCTTGAGCTTTCCGAGCTCCACGTAGCTCCCGTTCCCGATGACCAGGGCGAATCGGGGACCGCCCCCGACGGTCTGGGCGGCCAGGGCCGGGGCCCGGGCCAGGAGTAGGACGATCAGGACAAGACGGATGAAAGAACCGAATGCCGAGAGGGCGTTCGGGCTCGAAGGCGGGCGGAGACGGCGCATGGCGGACTCCTTCTCGTCGATGGTTTTATTTTAGTATATCCCGTCCTTCCGGAGGGAGCAACGCCGTCCGGTGCCGCAAACCTTGTTCACTCGGAATCCTTGCTACCCCGGTTCGGCTGGGGTATCCTGATTGCATAGCGAGCGGATTCCAGCCGCTCCGCGCGGCGCCGGGAGGAAAATCCATGCGCAAACCGACGACCCTTGTCCTCGCCTTTGCCCTGATCGCCCTGAGCCTCCCCTGCGCGGCGCAGGCGCCCGCAAGTCTGCCGGGGCTCCTGGACGGCCTGGCGGAGGGGTACCACATGCCCTCTGTCCTGGCCGCCTACGGGACCTTCACCTACGAGTTTACGGGCCTGCCCACACCCTTTTCCCGCTGGCTGGAGGACCGTCTGACCGAAGCGGCCCCGAAGTCATCCCGGGTCCGGATCCTTAACCGGAATGCGGCTGCCGCCCTGGACCCAGCGTTCAAGGAGACCTACGGATCCTTCCTGCGGGAGACCGGCGCGGAAGCCCTGCTCCACGGTACCTTCTTCCAGGAGGGCGGGGGCATCCGGGTACGTCTGGAGCTGACGGACCTTTCCTCCGGAACCCTCCTGGGCGCTTCGGATTGGCGGATAGAAAACCGGGAGATCCCCGCCTACGCCCCCGCGGTCCCCGCCAAGGACGCCGCTGACCGGGCCCGGGAGCTGGCCCGGCTGGGGGTGGCGGCTTCCGGGGGGCTTGCGGTGTCCGTGACCACGGATCGAGGACCCGGGGCGGCCTATCGGGACGGGGAGGATATGGAGATCGTCGTAACCGTGAACAAGGACGCCTTCGTCCGGCTTTACCATGTGGACGGTTCGGGACGGATCCAGATGATTTGGCCCAACGCCTTCGGGGGCGGGGACGGCCGGATCCCGGGAGGACAGGCGGTGCGGCTGCCGGGGCCGAACGATCCCTTCCGGTTCCGGATGGGACCGCCCTACGGTACGGAGTTCATCAAGGCCCTTGCGTCCACGACTCCCTTCGCAAATAAGGAGGCGGACTTCGCGGACCTGGGCATGGATTCCCGGGTGATGACCCGGGGTCTTGCCGTGGTCGGGACGCGGGCGCCGGAGGCGGCGGAGGATCTGGCCAGCTATTATATTGGGCCGGCCCGGTAGAGGGGGTTCAAGTCAAGCAGAGCCGCCAAACAAGATCCCCGTATCGGCGGGACTACTGGACTTGCCCTCCGCTCGACGTCTTCCTGACGTCTTCGCTCCGGACCGGCTCGGCTTTAGTTTTTTTAGATTGTTGAAATGTAAGCTTGCAGGTCAACGACTATATCAAATCTAGAAACTGTCTTATTAGATAGTTTCTAGCATAAATCGATGAACCAGTTCGTACGGAAGAACCGTTTCGGGCGACCCTTCGACGGTTCGCCGGGGTACCGGACCCGCAACACCACATAATTCGGGTACCGGTATGAACCGCCCGGATCCTCCTCTACGGCTGTACCAGGTTCAGATCCTGGGCTCCCGACAGGACGGGGGTTTGCTCCCGTCCGTTCAGGCGCCGGGCCATGTAGGATACCTCCTTCAGGATGTACTGCTGGAGTTCGCCGCTGCGGATCGCCGCGGGCTTGCGGGCCGCCAGCTCCTGGATGCCCTTGGCGAAGTAGTAGGTGAACAGGGAATGCTGCTTCTCGGGATACCAGGTGGAGACCTGGCTTCCCGTGGTGGAGGTGAACACCGTGACGTTCCCCTTGACCAGCATCTTGGCGGATTCCTCCATGGTCGGCACGACCGTCAAGCCGGAGATGCCCTTCAGGAGCATTCCCTTGTCGAAGCCCCCGGAGAAACAGGAGTCGATCACCACCGTCAGGGACTTGTACGGGATCTTCAGGAGGTTCCCGTAGAAGGTATCCAGGGAATACCCGTTCAGCTTGACGAAGGCAGGGTCGCAGTCCACGGGCACGAAATAGGCGGACTTTCCGTCCGGAGAAGGGGCTCCGTGGCCGCTGTAGTAGATGAAGACCTCGGAAACGTCCTTTTTCACGTAGTTGAAAAGCTTGCCCTTGTGATCCGCGTCGGTACCGAAAATCATGTTGAAATCCGCCTGGGCGGCGTCGGTCACGAAGATGATATTCCCTTCGCGCAGGCCGAAGGTCTTCACCAGGTATTTTCGGATAAGCTCCGCGTCGTTGATCGCGAAGTCCACCGGAGGGACCCCTGCGGTCTTGTAGGTGCGGTTTCCGATGACCACCGCCACGGCGTCGGGTCGGGAGACCCGGCCCGCGGGAATGTTCTCCCGGACGTCGGGGACGTAGTCCGGAATATCCTCCACGACGACCTTGCCGGCGGTCTTGGCGGGACCCGAGGCGACCCGAACGATCTCCCCGACCTCCCGGAGCTGGGTGTTCAGGGCGACGGATCGGGTGACGTCGGCGCCGAATTTCCCGAAGCTCTCGACGGCTCGGATCCGGAACGCGAGTTCCTTGGCCTCGAACTCGCTGTTTACGAAGTACCGGTAGGTCAGGTCCTTGTACTTCCCGGCTTCCAGGGACGGGAACGAGAAGGCGCCGCGCTTTACCTCCGTCCCTTCCACGATCCCGAGGAACATCACGCCCTTCTGATTGCATTCGACCTCGAGCCGGACGTTCCGGGCGTCCCCGGTGCCCTGGTTCTGGAGGGCGAACCGGAGATCCACCACCTCGTTGAGGTCCACCTGCCCGTTGGGAGAGGAAGAGGTCACCTCGACCACCGCGTACTTGGCTACGACCAGCTTGGGAGCCTTGAAGGCCAGGGTGGGAAGGATGATGCGCTTGCCTGTCACCTTGACCTTAAAGTTCGGCTCCACGACCCGGAGCTGGACGGCCGCCTCCCCGTCCGCCAGATCCAAGGTCCCTTCCAGCGGAATCCGGACGACCTGGACCCCCGAGTTGGCCGGAATCGTCGGGACCTTCACGGAGGAGGGGAACCGGACTCCGGGTGCGGCGCCCTCCACCTCGACGACGACGTCCCGGCCTTCCCCGGGACCCACGTTCTTGATGACCGCCGAGAGGTAGGCTTCCTTGCCGCCCTCGAGGTAGGGGGCGGAGAAGGAAACCTCCTGGATGGCCAGGACCGGGGGCAGGCGTACGGTCGTATCCGCGGGAGCCGAAGCGGGCGGAGGAGGCGCCGCGGCCGCAAACTTTGCTGGGATCGCCTTTTGAAGCCCCTGGAGCAGGATAATATTGCCCGGGGATCTGTAGGCGGGAACCGCGTTGGCGGCAACCTGGACCTGGAGCTTGTTCACCTCCGCGGCCAGATCTCGGGCGGGAACCAGGACAAGACCGTAGATTCTTCTGTTAATATGCTCCGTGGTCATACCGTCCGATCCGGTGAGTAATTGCAGATAATTCATCCAGTACGGTGTGACCGTGGATCTTCCAGCCAGGGACTTCGCAAGGTTCTCAGACATGGCGGCGGCCGCGGCCTTATCCGCGTCCGAAGGGCTGGAAAGCCCGGACAGGGCGAATCCGTGAAGTTTCGATTTGAGGATTTCCACGGCGGTCAAACTCGAGGGAGGCACTTCGCTTTCCTTGTAATATTTTAAAGGAAGGTATCCATCGTAGGCCTTAATTCCCGCAAGTTCGTGGTCCTGCGCTGTGACCCACTCGGGCATCGGCTTTCCGGGATCCTGCCGGTCCAGGAGGAATATCGTATGCCCCTTGCTCTTGCCTTCCTTGGTCTGGTCCAGGGAGAGGACCGCCCACCAGGCTCCGTCGGAATACTGGACCAGTTCGTAGTAACTGCCCTGCCAGGAGAAACGATATCCTTGCCTTGGAGCCGAGATGCCGATTGTCATCGCGCCGGAAGGACCCATAACCATTGGGGAACCACCGTCGACGCTTACTCGGTACCGCAGGGTCACTTCCGCGGTCCCGGCCGCGAAGGCCAGGACGAGGGGGAAAAGAACGAGGGCCGCGACAAGCAGGGTTCGCTTCCGCAGGGACATAGCCGCCTCCAGAAAGGGCATGCAGTTTTCGAGTCGGGTCCTCGGGCGTCCGATCCACGGGCCGGCCGCCGGATATTTGTTTAGATTGAATAACGATATCCGACACCCGGGTCCGGTGCAAGGTTTTTCCGATTATTTTGTCAACCCCAAATGGAACGGTCCCTTGGGGATAATACCGAGTCCGTACAGGAGGACCTGGATTCGCAGGAAGCTAGGTGCGTTTCTACAACCTCTATCCTTCTAATATTTGCGACTCACTACTGAGACCTGCTGGACTTGGCTTCCGGGCTCGTACCTCGTGTACTCGCCCTCCAGCCCGCCTCGCCTGCTCGTGCATCATCCTGATGCACGCCCGAGATGAGCCTGCGCTGGCTCGGCTCATCTCGGTACGCAGGCTCGGTTCAAGTCCAGCAGAGCCCACGGTTTTTGAGGGCCGCCGACTTGCTGAGTCATCTATAACTTTTTCAGGGAATTTGGGCCCTGCTGGACTTGAACCAGCGACCTACGGATTATGAGTCCGCAGCTCTGACCAACTGAGCTAAGGGCCCGGGGGTGTAGCGCTCGGGGCCGATTCTACACGGCACGGCGGAAACGAGTCAATCGGAAGCATGGCTGCGCCGATACTGGAAAGGAAATACCTTCCAGTGCGAGGAACGGCCCATGCGGAAGATCCCGGTGATTTCAAGCGACGAGAAGCTCAACGACTTCATCCAGAAGGAGTGCGCCCGGTTCGGCGGGGACTTCCTGCCCGAGTTCTTCGAGAACCCGGACGCGGTGATCGAGTTCCTCAAGTATGAGCTTCCGGACATTAAGATTCTTTACTTTTCCGACCCCAAGGTCGACATTCCCAGCCTCCTGGCCGAGGTCCGCGCGGACCCCTGGCTCCACTACGGCGGGATCGTGGCCATCCACGACAACGAGGACGACCAGAAGCTACAGGATATCATGAAGGACCAGAACGTCATCGCGGTCCTGAAGAAACGGGAGTTCCTGGCGGGGTTCTCGCGGCTCCTGAAGATCGTCCGCCAGAACAAGCAGATCCTGTTCCAGCGGGGGATCCAGCAGCACCTGATCAAGAGCATCTCGGGATCCTTCGTGATCGACAACGATCCCTTGGACATCACGACCTACTCGAACCTGGTGACCAACTACCTGTACAACGCCAACCTGATCAACCGGGATCTCAAGGAAAAGCTCCACGTGGCCCTGCTGGAGCTTCTGGTCAACGCCATCGAGCACGGGAATTGCAAGATCGGCTACGACGAGAAGTCGGCCTGGCTGGAGCAAAACCGGGACATCATGGATCTGATTCGGACCAAGAACGAGGATCCGGACATCCGGGCCCGGAAGGTATACTTCTCGTACACCATCGCCCCGGACCGCTCCAGATTTACGATCCGGGACGAGGGCGAGGGCTTCGACTGGAAGACCCGGATGGCCGCCCAGCCGAACGAGCCGGGGCTCCACGGCATGGGCATGGTGATGGCGCGCCTCTACGTCCAGAACATGGGCTACAATGATTCGGGAAACGAGGTCTCCTTCGAGATCGAGCACCAGAAGAACGAGAGCAACGTCATACCCGGGATCTTCGTCGCCTCCCCGGAGCTGCGCTTCGAGGACGGCCAGTACGTCTGCTCCGAGGGCGAGGAGTCGGACTACCTCTACTACATCGTCTCGGGCCTGCTGTACGTGTACTCGAAGGGCAAGCTCGTCTCGGCCCTGACGCCGGACGACATCTTCCTGGGGGAGATGTCCTTCCTGCTCTCGAACCGCCGCTCCGCCACGATCGTGTCCAAGGGCAAGAGCGTCCTCATACGGATCTCCAAGCAGGATTTCGTGAACCTCATCAAGGAGAATCCCCATTACGGGATCTTCCTGGCCCGCCTCCTGGCCCAGCGCCTGGCCCGGCTGAACCTCCGGATGTCCCGGCTGAACACGGAGTACCTGAAGCTGAAGGAGTCGGCGGGCAACTGACCCGCGGCGCTTTCACCCGCGGGGCGCGGGAACCCGGACGACGACCCTGGTGCCCGGCCCCTTTTCGAACCGGAGGCTCCCCTTCAATTGGTCCGCCAAGGATTGCACCAGGGGGAGCCCCAGGCTGTGTTTCCCGGGGTTCCCCGGCATTCCGACGCCATCGTCCTCGACCGCCAACTCTAAGACTCCTTCCGTGTCCGCAAGCCGGACACGGATCTTCCCGGCCCGGCCGTCCGGGAAGGCGTGCTTGACCGCGTTCGTGACGAGTTCGTTCAGGATCAATCCCATGGGTATGGCTTCCGACGCGGGAAGCTCGACGGGATCGATCTCGCAGTCCATGGCTATGTTGTCCCTGACGGAACGGGCGGCCGACTCGGCCACGTTCCGCAGGTACTCTCCGGCGGGTACGGACCGCGCCCCCTCGGCGTCCTGGAGCATCTGGTGAAGGAGGGCGATCGCGCGGACCCGGTCCTCCAGTTCCTCCAGGGCTTTGCGCGTTCTCGCATCCTCGATGCCCGCGGATTCCAGGGAGATGAGCGAGGCCGTCAGGGCGAGATTGTTCTTCGTCCTGTGGTGCATCTCCCGCAGGAGGAGGGTCTTTTCTTCGGCCTGGGACTTCAGGGTTTCATGGTACCGGTCGTATCCGAGCTGCAGGAGGGCCAGGGCGAGCCCCACGAGCAGGAAGGAGAACAGTATCTGGAACAGCAGGGGGGAGATCGACGGAAGGGACGAGCGAAAAAGGACGGTGTTCACGGGCACGTAGAGGTGGAGGCCCGCGGCGCCGAAAAAGGAAACAGCGGTTCCCAGGGTAGAGGGGCTCAATTTCCCGGAATAGGGTCTTCGAAGGAATCTCAGTCCTCCGCGGTAAAAAATCGCCGCGAACGCCATATATCCCGCGGCCCGGTGCAGTTCCGGTCCCCCGGGAAATCCGCTCTGGATGAGCCCGGTGGCGCCGCCCACGGCTATGCCCGCTGCCAGGAACGAGGCGCTGGCGATCCTGGGAACGGGGCGTTTCGTGTACTCTCCGCAGCCCCGGACCAGAAGTTCGGCGGAGGTCAACTGGGAAACGAAGGAGAGGATCAGGAAGGTCGGGAAGCCGAGTTCGAGGTTCAGGCCGAAAAACAGGACTCCCAAGGAGCTGCACGCGTAACCGGCAGCCCAATGGGCAGTCCCGTTCACCCGGGTACTCACCCGCCATGCATAGACCATCGCCGCGGTGAGCATCAGGTTCATCGCTGAGAGGAGGAAAACCACCGTCCGGTAGTCCAAGGCCACGGCGAACTCCTAACCCCGCTTCAACTATACTTCCTGCCGCGGCGGGATACAAATTTCTAAAGGAGATCGACGGGGGTAGGGAGGGTACCGGAGGGGCTGGGCGTTCTCGGCTCAGTATTTTTCCTGAAGCTGGACCTTCAATACTTTCCCCGTTTTGCGTATATCCGCGAACAGGGTCTCCAGGTCCGAGTGGACCGGGATCTTCACCAGGAGGTTCAGGCGGGTGCGCTTTCCCCGCACCGACTGGTAGGCGTCCACGGACTGGATGGGGATCTCCCGGCTCTTGAGGAGGGCGAACACCGCGGCCCGGTCCATGCCCGTCCCCTCATACCATATCTGCAGCAGCTTGAACCGCTCGGAGGGGAAGAAGCGCCGCTCCACGGGCTCCAGGAATACCAGGACTCCGAGGACAAGTAGGAGGGCGAAAAAGGCGGGGATCCAGAGGCCCGCCCCGATGGCCAAGCCCAGGGCCGCGGCCACCCAGATGGATGCCGCCGTGGTGAGGCCCTTCATGTTGTTCCCGATCTTGATGAAGGCTCCGGCCCCCAGGAATCCGATGCCGGATACCACCTGGGCGGCGATCCGGCCGGGATCCCCGTTCTTCATGTCCATGTGGGTTTGGGGCATCCAGATGGAAAGGAGCATGAGCAGGGTGGAGCCCAGGCAGATCAGGATATGGGTACGAAGCCCCGCGGTCTGACGCCGGGCCTCCCGCTCCAGGCCGATCGCCGCGCCCGCCACCAGGGCCGCGATAAGACGCGCAGCGGCCACATGGGTGGTGATGACCGTGCCGGATAGGATTTCGCTCCATTCCATGGGAAGCCTCCGACGGCGAAGGTTTGTAAAGTGTTAAAAAACGATTATACCACACTGCCCCGTATTCCTGGTACGGATTAGCCTGTTTCTAACGGTTCTCTTGTACTCCTGTTACACGGCCATGGTATCCGTCGATGATGATGAAGAACCGACGGCTGAGGATCGCGGTTTCCTTGAACGGGGAAGGCCGGGGACACCTCACCCGGGTGTCCGCTCTCGCCCGGAGGCTGGAAAAGCGGCATGTCCTTGGTTTCTGGTGCCCCGCCTCGATCCGGGATGAACTGGCTGCGGCCTTTCCTGGTGCGTCGGTGCGTTTGATACCGGGTCTGCGTTTCGTGATGAAGGGCGGCGAAGTGGACTACATGGCCACAGCCGCCGCGAATCTGCCGGGTATTCTGTCCTTCGGGTCCGCCGTTTCGGCCCTTGCGGCGGATCTGGCGGGTTTTCGGGCGGACGGAGTATTTTCAGATTTCGAACCCCTCCTCCCCGAAGCGGCGTCCCGGCTGGGACTTCCTATCCTGCAGCTGAATCACCCGGGCATCGTCACACGGATGGGCGGAGGGGAACCGGAAGCCCATCTGGCCCGTCTGGTCTCGTCCCGAATGATGGGACGCTTCGACCGCCTCATACTGAGCTCCTTTTACGAGGGGGACGTGGGCCCGATCGTCCGGCCCGAGATCCTCCGGACCCGCCGACATGCCCGGCGCGGGGATTACGTGGTCGTATACGCCAAGGACGAGTTCCGGGAACGCCTACGGGACACCCTGGACCGGATACCCGGACATAGATTCCGGTATTTCCCGGACCCCGCCGAGGATTTTCCCTCCGCCCTGGCCGGATGCCGGGCCGTCATCGCCCCTTCGGGGCATCAGATGGCCGCCGAAGCCCTCTGCCTGCGGAAGCCCATCTTCGCCATCCCGATATCGGGCCAGTACGAACAACGTCTGAACGGCATGATGCTCCGGGCTTCGGGGCGGGGGGACTGGGCGCCTCCGGACTCCTTCGAGGAACCGGTGCGCCGATTCCTGGCCGAGCTGGACTCGTATCCCCGGGCCCCGGATCCCCGATACCGGTTCCGGTTCCGGGATGAGGGCCCCCGGGCGGCCCGGATGGTGGAGGATTTTTTCCGGAAACCACCGAGCTCGGGGGAAGCGCGGAGGGTGTATCTTCGGGTCACCTGGCCCCTGGGCCGGCTGGCGGCCTCCTCGGTCTTGCGATAAAAACGGCCGCCCGGGAAAGGGCGGCCGACGTAGTACATGGAAAGAAGTACGTTTGGTCGACGAAGCCCGCAGGGCTTCGTTGCCGGCAGGCTGACGAAGGTAAGCCTGCCGCCGCGGCTTACGCCACGGGAGCCGGTTCTTCTGATTTTACCGGGGCGAAGCGGATGACCCCGTCCTCCAGCATCTTGTAGCACTTGGTGGGACACTTGGCCACGCAGACCCCGCAGGAGGTGCACTTGGAGTAGTCCGTCACGGGGATGCCGTTCTCCATGGTGATGCACTTCTCCGGGCAGTTCTTGACGCAGATCTCGCACTTGATGCAGCCGACCTTGCAGGCCTTGGCCACCGAGGGCTTGACCACGGCGCGGTTCTGGCAGAGCACGATGGAGCCTTTCCGCTCCTTGGGGACCAGGACGAAAAGCCCCTGGGGGCACTCGGCCACGCACATCCCGCAGCCCGTGCAGTTGTCGTAGTTTACGTGGGGAAGGCCGTCGTCCCCCATGGCCAGGGCGTCGAATTTGCAGACCAGGGTGCAGTCCCCGTAGCCCATGCAGCCCCAGGCGCAGGTCTTGGTGCCCCCCGCGGAGAGCTTGGCCGCCCGGCAGGTGGGGATGCCCACGTAGTTGCCCTTCAGGGACGCCTTTTCCTTGGTGCCCTGACAGCGGAGCACGGCCACCACCTCCTCGCTGGAGGCGGAGACGCCCATGATGCCCGCCAGGATATCCACCACGGACTTGCCGCCGGGGGCGCACTTGTCCACGGGGGCCGCTCCCGCGGCCACCGCCGCGG
>JBGSPT010000349.1:0-2281 GCA_041738475.1 Treponematales bacterium | reverse complement strand
GCCCTACCGGGCGGAGCACCGGGAGGAGCTGGCGGAGATCCTGGGGATCCCCGCGAAGGCCGTGGAGGCCAAGGCGTCCCTGGACTTGATCCGGGCGGTGATCGCCCTCCGGGAGATCAAGGAGACCCGGGAGGTGGAGCGGATGGACGCGGCCGCGGACCTCTCCGCGGATATGCACCGGGCGGTCCTGGCCCGGGCCCGTCCGGGAATCCGGGAATCCGAGCTGGCCGCCCGGGCGGCGGAGGTCGCCCTGGCGGGAGGCGCCGGTCTGGCCTTTCCGGTAATAGCCACCACGAGGGGTTCGGTCCTCCACAACCACGACCATTCCGGCATCCTCGCCGACGGGGGCCTCTTCCTCATGGACATGGGGGCCGAGACCGTGGACGGATACGCGGGGGACCTGACCTCCACCTTCCCCGTGAACGGCCGCTTCGACCCCCGACGGCGGGAGATCTACGAGATCCTCCTGTCCGCCTTCCGGGCCGCCGCCGCCTCCCTCGCCCCCGGGGTTCCCTACCGGGACGTCCACTTCGCGGCTGCCCGGGAGATCTTCTCGGGCATGAAGGCCCTGGGCCTGGCCCGGGGGAACACCGAGGAGGCCCTGGCCGCGGGAGCCCACGCCCTCTTCTTCCCCCACGGGGTGGGGCACCAGATCGGTCTGGACGTCCACGACATGGAGAGCCTGGGGGAGGTGAACGTAGGTTACGACGGCCGGCCCAAGAGCCCCCAGTTCGGTCTGCGCTCCCTACGCCTGGCCAAGCCCCTCAAACCCGGCATGACGGTGACCGTGGAGCCTGGGATTTATTTCATCCCCCCCCTTATAGCCAAGTGGAAGGCCGAGAAGCTCCATCGCGGCTTCCTGGAGTACCCGAAGATCGAGGAATGGGTCCCCGTGGGCGGGATGCGGAACGAGGAAAATTGGCTGATCACGGACGCGGAGGCCCGGAAGCTGGGCGGCCCCTTCGACAAGTCCGCTGCGGCCCTGGAAGCCTCGGTCGGCTCGGAATGGAAAGGAAACAAATGACAGTCGTTCCCGAACTGACCGTGGATCCCGCCCTGGAGCCCCGAAAGATCCGGATAGGCCTGGTCTGGGGCCTGGGCCTGCCCTCCTGCCCGCCCAGCTCCGGGCCCTCCGCGTCCTTGGCCGCCCTGCTCGGCAAGGTGGCCGCCGCCGGGGAGGGTTTCCTGGCCCCGGAGCGCAAGGCTTCGGTCCGCAACATGCTCCGCTTCGGCGCCTACAAGCCCGCGGGCAGGTCCAAGCCCTCCAGCGAATACCTCCTGGCCGCAGCCCTGGAGGGCTGTTTCCCCGTCGTGAACGGCCCCGTAAACGCCAACAACGAGGTGAGCCTCCGCTGGGGCTATCCCGCCAGCGTCTTCGACCTCGGGAAGACGGGCCCGCTCCTCCAGCTGTCCCGGGGAGCCCCGGGGGAGAGCTTCGTCTTCAACCCCTCGGGCCAGGAGATCGACCTCGCGGACCTGATCGTGATCCGCCGCCGGGTCGTAGAATCCTGGGAGGCCTGCGGGAACCCCGTGAAGGACGCCATGGCCACCAAGGTTTTCGAGGCCGCCCGGGACGTGGCGGGAGTGATCTACGCCCCCGTTACGGATCCGAAGGCGGATCTGGAAGCCTGCGCGGCCCGGTTCGCGGAAATCCTGCGGGAGGACTGCGGCGCTCGGGAGGCGGGGTGGAAGATCGTGTGAAGTGGACGGCGGACAGTAGACGGTGAACGGAAATAGTCCGAGAGATTCGGTCGGAGGCACGGCCGATCCTGCGGAGTCGGCCGCGATACGGTGCCGCCTCCGTCCACTGTTTACTGTCCACCGTTAACCGGATAGAATCGCCCCATGGACGAACCCCGCGACGGCACCGGCCCCCTGGTCGGAATCATCATGGGCAGCGACTCGGACCTGCCGGTCATGGCGGAGGCTTCCCGAATCCTCGAAGAGCTCGGTGTCCCCCACGAGACGACCATCGTGTCCGCCCACCGGACTCCGGACCGGATGTACCGGTACGCGAAGGAAGCCCGGGGTCGGGGTCTGGAGGTCCTGGTCGCGGGAGCGGGCGGGGCGGCCCATCTGCCGGGCATGTGCGCCAGCCTTACGGACCTCCCGGTCATCGGGGTGCCCATCCGTTCAAAAACGTTCAACGGCCTGGACAGCCTCCTTTCCATCGTCCAGATGCCCCCTGGCATACCCGTCGCCACGGTGGCCGTGGACGGAGGCCGGAACGCGGGGCTCCTGGCGGCCCGCATCTTGGCGTCCCGCCGCCCGGACCTGGCGG
>JBGSPT010000078.1:0-1545 GCA_041738475.1 Treponematales bacterium | reverse complement strand
CCTGCACGCCGCCGCGGACCGGCTCCTCATCCCGGCGGTGACCTACCTTCTGACCCTCTCCCCGGATCTCTCCATCCGGGACAACGCGGGCCGCACGGCCCTGGACTGCGCCCTCCTGCACCCGTCCCGCAAGGAAAGCGCCCAGATCTCCCGCCTCCTGGTCCTTCGGGGGGCGGTGCCGGGATTCGGGGACTTCGAGTGGTTCATCCTGGCAGCCCGGTCCGGGGACTGGGCCCGGCCCCGGTTCTCCGAGGGGGACACGGTCCTGCACCGGGCGGTGCGCAACAACCTGAAGGGGTTCGCGGAATATTTTCTGGACGAGAAGATCCCGGTGGACCTGAAGAACGCCGCGGGGGCCACCAGCCTTCACGAGGCGGTCCGCGCGGGCCGCTTCGACATCGCGGAACTCCTGCTGGTTCGGGGGGCCAACCCGAACGCCCGGGACGGATTCGGAAACACGGCCCTGCACATCGCCCTGCCCGAATCGGGCCGGCGGGAGGTCATGGAACTTCTCATCCGGAACAAGGCCGATCCTTCCCTGAAGGACCGGAGCGGCAACACCCCCCTCCACGTGGCCGTCCAGCTGGGATACGGCGCGGATACGGCTCCCCTCTTCCTGGACGCGGGGGCCTTCGTGGATTCCGCCAACGCGGAAGGGGATACGCCCCTGGCCCTGGCGGTCCGCAAGATGAGGCCCGAGTGGAGCCGTTTCCTGGTTGAAAAGGGCGCCAACGTCTTCGCCCGGAACAGCACCGGGCTTACGCCCCTCTCCGCCGCCGTTTCGATCGGGCCCGAGGCGGTGGATCCCCTGCTCATCCACTCCACGGTCAGGACCCGGGACGACTCGGGCAACGGCCTGCTCCACTCGGCGGTCATCCTCAAGGCCATTCCCGAAACCCTGGTCCTCATGATGGAGCGGGGCGTCGATCCGACCACCCGGAACAACGCGGGGGACACGCCCCTGCACATCGCGGTGCGCACGGACCAGGCGGATTCCGCCCTTGCCCTCCTGGCGGCCAAGACCGACATATTCGCGGCCAACGTGAAAGGCGAGACTCCCCTGGGAATCGCCCTGGCTTCCCCGTCCAATCCCAAGCGCTGGTTCTTCACGGAAACCGTCCTGGCGGCCCGGGACGGGGCGGGCAACACCCCCCTCCATTACGCCGCCGCGGAGGGCCTGGCCCAGGCTTCCGCCTTCCTGATAAGCGCCGGGGCCTCTCCGGAGGTCCGAAACGCGGACGGCCAGACTCCCCTGCATTCCGCGGTGCGGAAGGATTCCCCGGATTCCATCCGTGCCCTGGTCGCCGCGGGGGCCGATCTCTCGGCCCGGGATCTAACGGGTGCCACGCCCCTCCATTCCGCGGTGTACTGGAACGCCCGGCGGAGCATGGAAGCCCTGGTCCTGGCCGGAGCCGACATCAACGCCCGGGATTTCGCCGGCGCTTCCCCCGTGTTCGAGGCGGTCCGGAGGCAGGACGCCTCGGCGGTGCGATGGCTCCTGGACCGGGGTGCGGATCCCGCTGCCCGGAACGACGCCGGCCGCAC
>JBGSPT010000064.1:0-4147 GCA_041738475.1 Treponematales bacterium | reverse complement strand
GATCAGCTGGGCCAGCAGGGCGTCCGGGCTCTCCCCGGCCTTGCCGATGATCCCGATCACGTCCCCCACCGCGGCCCGGCCGCCCTCGGCCAGGAGCAGTTTCAGAAGTACCCCGTCCTTGGGGGCCTCGTAGTCCATTGTAGCCTTGTCGGTCTCCACCTCGCAGAGGACCGAGCCGGCCTTGAAAGCCTGGCCCTCGGACACCTTCCACCGGGTCAGGGTCCCCTCGGTCATGGTCGGGGACAGAGCTATCATGTAGAGTTTTTCAGCCATTTCATCCCTCCGCGTACAGGACCCGCCGGGCCGCGGCCACCACCTTGGGCACGTTCGGCTGGGCCGCCAGTTCCAGGGCGTGGTTGTAGGGCATGGGCACGTCCTCTCCCGAGACCAGCTCCACCGGTGCGTCCAGGCGGTCGAAGCAGTTCCGGGATACGAGCCAGGCCACATGGGAGGCCACGCTGGCCTGGGGCCAGGACTCGGTCACCACAACGCAGCGGTTGGTCTTGCGCACGCTGGCGTAGATCGCCTCCTCGTCCAGGGGCCGCAGGGTGCGGAGGTCCAGGACCTCGGCCGAAAAGCCCTGCCGGGCCAGCTCCTCCGCGGCCTCCAGGACCATCCACAGGGGCTTGGAGTAGGTGATCAGGGTGAGGTCCGTGCCCGGGCGGCGCACCTCGGCCTTTCCGATGGGCACCAGGAACTCCCCGTCGGGAACCTCGCCCTTGAGGCCGTACATCATCTCCGCTTCCATCATCACCACGGGATCGTCGTCCCGGATGGCGCTCTTCAGAAGGCCGTAGGCGTCCGCGGGGGTGGCCGGGGCCACGACCTTGAGGCCCGGGACGTGGGCCCAGTAGCTCTCCAGGGCCTGGGAGTGCTGGCTGGCCAGGTACTCCGCCGGGCCGTTGGGCCCCCGGAAGACGATGGGCACCGAGAACTGGCCGCCGGACATGTACCGCATCTTGGCGGCCTCGTTGACCACCTGGTCCAGGGCCAATAGGGCGAAGTTGTGGGTCATCCACTCCACCACGGGCCGCAGGCCCGCCATGGCGGCCCCCACACCCAGGCCCGTGAAGCCCAGCTCCGTGATGGGCGTGTCCAGGACCCGGTTCGGACCGTACTTGGCAAGGAGTCCCTTGGAGACCTTGTAGGCCCCGTCGTACTCCCCGACCTCCTCGCCCATGAGAAGGACCCGTTCGTCCCGGGCGAGTTCCTCGTCCAGGGCCCGGTTCAGGGCCTCTCGATATGTCATGACAGCCATGATGCCTCCGAGGGAGCCCGGTCGCCGGACTCCCGGTCCGCGTAGACGTCGGTGTAGAGCTCTTCGGCCGCCGGCTCGGAGCCGGCTTCCGCGAAGGCAACCGCCTCCTCGGCCATGGCCTCCGCCTCGGCCCGGAGGGTTTCCTTTTCCTTGGCGGACAGGAGCCCCGCCTCCTCCATGCGCCCCTCCAGGAGAAGGATGGGATCCCGGGCGCGGTAGGTCTCGACCTCCTCCCGGGTGCGGTACTTCTGGGGGTCGCTCATGGAGTGCCCCTTGTACCGGTAGGTCCGGGCTTCCAGGAGGGCCGGCGCGCCTTCGGCCTTTGCCCGCTTGACCGCCCGGGAGGCCGCGTCGTACACCGCCAGCACGTCCATGCCGTCCACGAACTCTCCGTGGGCCTCGTAGGCCCCGGCCATGGCGGAGAAGTCCTCGTTGGAGGAGACCTTCTTCCAGCTGGTCCCCATGCCCCACTGGTTGTTCTCCACCACCAGGATCAGGGGGAGTTTCCAGATCCCCGCCAGGTTGAAGGCCTCGTGGAAGGCCCCCTGGTGGATGGCCCCGTCGCCGAAAAAGCAGACCGTGGCTCCCGTAGGAGAGCCCTCGGTGCCGGCCAGCCGGCCCCGGTAGGCCTGGGCGAAAGCGACTCCCGCAGCCACGGGAATCTGGGCGCCCACGATGCCGTTTCCCCCGAGCATGTGCTTTTCGGCGTCGAAGAAGTGCATGGAACCGCCCTTTCCCTTGGAACAGCCCGTGGCCTTCCCGTACAGTTCCGCCATGGCCGCCTTGGGATCCATTCCGCAGGCCAGGGCGTGGCCGTGGTCCCGGTATCCGGTCAGCACGTAGTCCGTGGTGAGGTCCAGGGCCGAGATCACCCCCACCGCCACGGCCTCCTGGCCGCTGTAGAGGTGGCAGAAGCCTCCGATCTTCCGTAGACCGTACATCTGCCCCGCCTTCTCCTCGAAGGCCCGTATCCGATGCATCGATTCGAGCAGGCCCATCAGGAATTTCTTGTCGTGGCCGCCCAGGGATTTCTTGTCAGCCATGGGTCGCCTCCGCCCGGTGGGATTCCTGCTTGAGCGGCAGGAAGAGGACGGCCTCCTCGATCTCCGTCTCCAGGACCACCAGGTCCCCCGCCTTGGGATTGATCCGCCAGAAGACCTGGAGGTTGGGACCGATCGCCTCGAGAACTTCCACCTTGAGCTCCGGCTCGTCCACCACAAAGGCCTTGCCCTTGAGGGAGACGATGCGGTCCAGGGTGCGGCTCTGGAACGCCCATTCGACCTTCGGATCGGCCTCGATGTTCCGGACCTTGCCGAACCGGGAGCCCGTCACGGCGAAGAGCCGTCCCGGAAACCGGGGCAGGACCGCGGGGGTCATCCATCGGGAATGGGGATATCCCCTCTCGTCGATCGTTGTGAGCACGCCCACCTTGGATTCCTCCAGGAGCGATTGCAGGGCCGCGAGTATTTCCTTGAATTCCATGAAAGCCTCTCCTTTCCGTATCCCGATCGGGTCCGGCGACCTCAGCTTTGCATCCGAATCCCGCCTTGGGAAATTTCCCCTCCAGGGATCATGCTGGAAGCCGCTCGGTTCACCCGTTCCCTCAATTCCGCGAGCAGGGCCGCGTCGAAGGGCCTGCCCTCCCAGTCCTCCGGAAGCTCTCCGGTCCGCGGATCCGGGCCGGAGCCCGCGTCTCCCGGGCAGTCCCGGGATGCCTGGATCCGATCCGCCCGGCCCTCGCGGACCCGCAGGAAGGGTCCAGTCTCCCCGGGACCCAGGGGCACCGTGAAGGGCAATGTGGCGCCGAAGACCCAGTCCCAGGAACCGTGCTCCCTCTCCCGATCCGACCAGGCGGGCTCCGGCAGGGTCCGGACCGGATCCCGGGGTTCCGGGGTCCCGTACCGGGTTTCCAGCTCCGCGAACAGGACATCCCGGGCGGCCCGGACGGTCAGCCCCGGAAGAACCTCCGAGAGGTTGCACACCGGGGAGGGCACCGAGGCGACCGCACGGTCCCCGGCCGAAGGGATGCCGGTCAGGGAAGCCCCGAGGGCCTCCAGGTCCGAGGACACCAGGAGGGTCCCGTGGATCAGCACCGAAGGGCCGTAATACCTGCGGGCGGTCCCGCAGATCTTCCGGCCCTCCAGGAACAGGGCTCCCCGGGGATCCCGGACCGGCCGGATCCCCAGCCTCCCCAGGGCGGAGCTCACGAACTCCAGGGCGTCCTGGACGCCCCAGGCTTCCCGGTCCACCATGAAGGACCAATTCAGGTTCCCCCCGTCGTGATA
This sequence comes from Treponematales bacterium, assembly GCA_041738475.1. Classification (GTDB taxonomy): domain Bacteria; phylum Spirochaetota; class Spirochaetia; order Treponematales; family UBA12059; genus JAAYUR01. The sequence continues at coordinate 604 of JBGSPT010000064.1, read as the reverse complement.
GACGGTCCCCCCCCCGCTCCGGCGCCGGAAGACCGGAAATCCCGCTCCCGTCAGGGCCTCCCGCCAGGGGTTCTGGTTGCGGCCGATGACCACGCAGGGATCGTTCCGGTATACCAGGAACACCGAGGCGCCCCTTGCCCGGGACTCCAGGATGGCGTCCTCCAACGCGAGGTTCCGTGCGGGGGATCGCTGCGTAGACTCGAAGGGTGTCCAGCTCACGTCTACCAAGATACTGGAACCGGGAGGGAAACGCAAAATCGGGGCGGTGTCACGAACCTTGTGAAGGGGGCCGGTGAAGGTACTGGGGCCGGCCCGTCCGGGGATGGTCCATCCGGATGAGCCCCGCCCGGTACGCCTTCTCCACGACCTCCTCGGAGAGGGTTTCCTGCGGGCTGCCCGTGGAGGAGACCCGCCCTCCGGTCAGGATGCCTATCCGGTCCGCCCAGAGGGAAGCCAGGTTGAGGTCGTGGATGGTGGCCGCCACCGCCGCGCCGCCCCGGGCGAGGCTCCTCAGCATGCCCAGGATCTCGGCCTGATGTCCCGCGTCCAGATGGGCTTCCGGTTCGTCCAGGAGTAGGACCGGAGCTTCCTGGGCCAGGGCGCG
>JBGSPT010000059.1:0-5087 GCA_041738475.1 Treponematales bacterium | reverse complement strand
AGGCGCCCCGGCCCGAAGGCGGCCGGCCCTACTGCGTGGAGACCGTGTCCCTGGACGGCCGGGGCATCCTGCACGCGGTCAGCGCCGTGCTCCGGAAGCGGGGCATCAACATCGAGGAGCTGGAAACCCGCACCGAACGGGCCCCCCTCACGGGCGCCCCCCTCTTCCGACTCCGGGCGGACATCGTCCTGGGCCCCGGGGTTCCGGTCACCGCCCTCCGCCGGGAGCTGGAGGAACTCCAGACCGGCCAGGACCTCGACGTGATTTTGACGCCCCTGGTCCCGGCCCGGTTGGATTAAACGCCCGCGCGGGCGGCCCGGAGTCGACGCGACCCCGCAGGAGGACCATGTTCCACCCCAAGACCACGGACTGGGACAACCGGATGAAGGAGATGTTCGACCGCATCGACTCCATCCTGGAAAACCGCTACCACGGATCCTGGAAGCTCCGGCGCAACCGGCCCGAACGGGGCCAGACCGCGAATCCCGAGGCGGACGGCCTCTTCAACGTGGGGGTCTTCTTCACCCCCGGATTCGGCAGCCGCCTGGGCCGGGGCTACCTGGTGGAGATCGTCCTGGCCACGGAGGAGGCGGTGCCCCGGGCCAAGCGGGACGAGATCGAGCTGTTCGTCCAGGACCTTCTTCTGGAATTCCTTCCCCTCTACTTCCCGGACCGCAAACTGACCGTGGAGCGGGACGGCTCGATGTACAAGATCCGGGGGGACCTGGGTCTGGGAAGGGCGTGAGGCTGGAACCGGACCCCGCCGAGGATTTCGCTTTTCCCTTCGCGCCTTGACTTCCCCGCCCGTGGACTATACTGGAACCATGACGATCTCGGAATTCCTTTCCATGGAATGGGGCGGGATCGAGGGCCCCCTGATCGAACCTCCCCGGCTCTCCCCCGTCGTGGCGGACCCGAGCTTCCTCTTCCCCGAAGAAACCCCGTCGGGGGACTGGGAGCTCTTCGCCCACTCCGCCTGGGGGGTGCACAGGTACTCCTCCCGGGACGGGAGAGCCTGGACCGAACGGAGCATCGCGGTCCACAACGCCATGCGCCCCTTCGTCCGCCCCTTGGACTGGGAGGGAGCCTGCGGCGACGGGAAGGCGGCGTCCGTCGGTCCCGGGGGTCCCCGCTTCGGTTTGTACTACGAGTCCTACCCGCCCCTGGCCCTCCCCCTGACCGCCCTTCCTTTCCGACGGCGCTGGAGGTCCCGGATCGCCCTCTCCGCAAGTTCCGACCTGGAACGGTGGACCCCGGGCCGCCGCCTGGTATCTCCCCTCCTCCCCTGGATGCGGGACCGGGCCCTGGGCTTCGCGGTGTCCAACCCCTGCCTGGTTCGGGACTGGACCGGCGCCTGGAGGCTCTACTTCTCCGCGTCCCTGGCCTGGATCGAGGATTGCGGCTTTTGCGAGCCCCGGTATATCGGATTGGCCCGGGGCGGCTCCCCGGAGGGACCCTTCGTCCCGGAGACCGCGCCCGTCATCGATCCCGCCCGGGACGCCCTGCCCGGGGTCCTGGGCGCGGGGGCTATTAAGGTCCTCCCCCTGTCGGACGGCTACGTGGGCCTCCAGAACAAGATCTACCGGGATCCGTCGGGACGCTCCCGTTCGGCCCTCTTCATCCTGCGCTCCGAGGACGGAGTCTCCTGGGAACCGGCGAGGACCGAACCTCTGATCGCCCCGGGTACAGGATGGACCGCCTCCCACGTCTACGCCTGCGATTGCCGCTTCCGGGAATCCGACTGCCGCTGGTACCTATACTTCAACGCCCGGGACGGGTGGCGGATCAGCGAGGGGAGGGAACGGATCGGCCGGATCGTCGGTACGCCGGCTTGATCCTCCGGGCTGAGCCCTCTTCGCCCGGGGCGAAGCCTGCCGCGACCCGGGCGGCTTGCGGACGGCGTCCGGCCGTCGTATCCTGAAAGACCATGCAGGAACAGCCCGCGCCCTCCGTCCCGTGGCGGACGACGACGACAACCTCCGCGCCTCGGTCCGCACCTCCCTGGAGCGGGAGGGCTTTACCGTCCGGGAAGCCCGGGACGGGGTCGAGGCCCGGGACATCCTGACCGGGACCGACACCCGGGGTCCGGCGGCCCGAATGGCCCTGTCCCCGCCGGACTCCGCGGAAGCCGGGCCGCGGCCGTCCCTGGTGATCCTGGACATCTCCATGCCCCGGCTTTCCGGCCTGGACCTCCTTCGGGAGATTCGCGCCGCCGGGGACTCGATCCCCGTGATCTTCCTCACCTCCCGGGACGAGGAGCTCGACCGGGTCCTGGGCCTGGAGCTGGGAGCCGACGATTATCTGCCCAAGCCCTTTTCCCTTCGGGAGCTGGCGGCCCGGGTGCGGGCGGTGCTCCGAAGGGCCGATTCCAGGGCCGCGGGGCCCCGGGGGCACACGGAATCCGGGACCTGCGGAGCCGCGGCCGCGCCGGGCCCCCTGTCCCTGGACCGGGACGGGTTCCGGGCCTACTGGGCCGGGGTCGAGCTGGACCTCACGGTCACGGAGTTCCGCATCCTGGACTGCCTGGCCGAACGCCCGGGAGCCGCCCGGACCCGGGACGCCATCGTGGCCCGGGCCTGGCCGGACGGGGTCTACCTTTCGGACCGGGTGGTGGACTGTCACGTCAAGCGCCTCCGGCGCAAGCTCCGGGAAGCGGGGGCCGGGGACGAGGCCATCGAGACGGTCTACGGCCTGGGATATCGGCTGAGGGCATGAAGAAACCCCGTGTTCCCATCGTCGCCCGCATCCTGGGGGTGAACGCCCTCCTGGTCTTCCTTCCCGTGGCCGCCTTCCTGTCCCTGGACACCTACGAGCGAAGCCTCCTTTCGGCCCTGGAGGATTCCCTGGTCCAGCAGGGCAGGTTCCTGGCCGCCTGGCTGGGGGAGGGCGAGATCACGACCTCCCGTGCGGAGGCACTGCTGGCCTCCCTGGGGCGTCGGCACACCGCCCGCCTCCGGATCCTGGACGCCGCGGGAAATCTCCTTGCGGACTCCAGCGTCCTCGCCGAAGGAGCGGGGGCCGAGGCATCCGGGTTCGAGGGGGGGACGGGCGCGTATCGAGATCCCGGGCCCGTCTCGGATTCCCGCGCCGCCCCGGATTCCGCATCCGGAGCCGCTCCGGAGGAGCCGGCGCCCCGGCCCGAATCTCCCTCCGCGGAATCCAGCTGGATCTACCGCCTCCTTTCCGGACCCGTGCGTCTCTGGCGGCGCTACCTGTCCCCGCCCTCCGAGCCCCTGGCTTCCGCGGATTTCTACGCGGGGAAGCGCAACTTCCTGGAGGGCGCCGAAGTCCGGGCGGCCCTGGAGGGGCGTTACGGCGCGGCGACGAGGATCTCCGCGGGGGGACAGGTGTCGGTCACCCTCTACAGCGCCCTTCCCACGGCCGACCCGGCGGGCCGGATCCGGGGGGCCGTCCTGGCTTCCCAGTCGACCTACCGCATCCTTGCGGGCCTGTATCGGCTCCGGCTGGATGTGGGGCGCATCTTCCTGGCCAGTCTGGCGGCCGCCTCGACCTTGAGCCTTCTGTTATGGCTCACGATCTCCAGGCCCTTGAAACGCCTGGGAGCCCAGGCCCGGGCCGCCCTGAGCCTACGGGGCCTGGCGGAAGGCCACTTCGGTCCCGTCGCGGTGTCCGACGAGATCGGGGACCTGGCCGGAGCCCTCCGGGAATTTTCCGCCCGCCTGGGGGAGAGGCTCTCCTGGGCGGAGGACTTCGCCTCGGACCTGTCCCACGAGATCCGGAATCCCCTGGCCTCGATCCGGGCGGCGGCGGAACTGATTCCGGATGCCGGTCCCGCGGAGCTCCGGGACCTGGCGGGGCGGATAGCCCGGGACGCGGACCGGGCGGCCCGGATCGTGGGGGGCCTTCGGGAACTCTCCCGGATCGAGGGAGGGGAAGACGGGGCGGGACCGGCGGACGTCCTGGCGGTCGCCCGCAACTGCGCGAGATACCGCAAGGCTGCCGGGGCCGAATCCCCCGCGGTCTCGACGGAGGCAGCGGCAGAGGATCCGATCATCACCGTCGAAGACGAGCCGGATGCCGGCCTGCCGAAGGCCCGCATCTCCCCGGACCGCCTGGCCCTGGCCTTGGGAGCCCTCCTGGACAACGCGGTGTCCTTCAGCCCTCCCGGGGCGGAGGTCCTGATCCGGGCGGGCCGTGTCCGGGAGGCCCGGGGCGAGATGATCCTTCTGTCCGTCCTGGACCGGGGGCCGGGAATACCCCCGGAACACCGGGACCGTATCTTCGACCGATTCTTCAGCTACCGGCCCGCCGGCCGGGACGCGCAAGTTCCCGGCGCCCGGGCAGCCGATCAACAGGCTTCGGAACACCAGGGGCTCGGCCTGGCCCTGGTCCGGGGTATCGCCCTGCGGGCCGGAGGACGGATCGAGGCGGCGGATCGCCCCGGAGGCGGGGCCGTCTTCACCCTGGTCCTCCCCTCGGCGTCCCGGTAATACCCCGAAGCCGCCGCATTTCCGCCGCAATCCCGGCCTAGAATCTCCGTCAAGGAGATCGCCATGAAACAAACATCTCGGTTGTCCCGAGCCCTCCAGACGAGCCTCAAGGCGGGGCTCGTCGGCATCCTCGTCCTTCTTTTCCTGATTCCCGTGGGCATGATCCGGGAGGTCCGGTCCGAACGGGAACGCTACCGCGCGGACGCCCTGGCGGACGTGTCCTCCAAGGCGGGGGGCCGGACCCTCCTGACCGCTCCCTTCCTGGCCGTGCCCGTGCGCTGGGAAGCCCGGGAGACGAACGCCAAGGGAGAGACCGTCCTGCGCACCCGCCGCGAGGTGTTCATCGTCTTCCCCGGAACCCTGGACCTTTCCGCGGACGTCCGGGTCGAGCTTCGTCACCGGGGCATCTACGCCGTGCCCGTCCACAGCGCCGACGCGGCACTGGAACTCGAATACTCCTTCCGCGCCTCCGAGACGGGCATCCCGGGGGTGCGAGTCGATTGGTCCGAGGCCCGCCTGCACTACGTCTACGACGACTCCCGTTCCCTGAGGGAGAGCCCCGTACTCACCGGCCCGGGCCGCGTCCGCTCGGTCCTGCGTTCCAGCGCCCCTCCCGTCGAACTGGCCGCCCGCTCC
>JBGSPT010000344.1:0-2269 GCA_041738475.1 Treponematales bacterium | reverse complement strand
CCGGGTTCCGGGTCGTCGGGGACGCGGCGAGCCTTCGCGGCCGGAGGAGTCTCGGGACCCGGGGTCCCCGCCGCCGCCATCTCGTCCCGCAGGGCCTTGGACAGACGGTCCAGGAATTTCGGATCCGGCTTTCCGGGAGCCTTGGTCGGCTTGGGTTTCCTCGGAGCCAGCTTCTTCTTCATGGAAGCGATTTTCCGGTCCGCCATGATTCCTCCTCGAAGGCCGCGTATAGTAGTATTCTATCCGACCGGGGCCGGGAAATCCTTAAAAGCGTACGCGGTTCGGCTGCGCGAACGGCTTCGTCATGGAGCGGCGATGAATCCTAAGGAGTTGTATGAATCCTGCCGGGAAGCCCGGGAGGAATTGGCGTATTTCATGCGGCGCCTCTACGAGCGGGGACTGACGACCTGTTCCGGCGGCAACTTGAGCGTCCGCGTGGGAGCCGGGCATGTGATCATCACCCCCTCCGCCCTGGACAAGGGCAGGATGACGGGGGAGCAGATCGGCCTTCTGACCCTGGGGGGCGAGAATCTGACGCCTCAGCTCAAAGCCAGCATGGAGGCGCGGATGCATCTCCGGGTGTACGAGTCGCGTCCCGACGTCCGGGCCGTCGTCCATGCCCACCCCGTGACGGCCACCAGCTTTTCGGCGATGTCGGCGGACATCGATACGAGGCTGACGGCCGAGGCCTACGCCGTCCTGGGGGTGCCCGTAAAGGCTTCCTACGCCCTCATGGGGACCGACGGCCTAGCCGAGGAGGTCGCTGCGGCCGTGAAGGGCGCGGACGTGGTGATCCTGGAGAACCACGGGATCCTTACGGTCGGACCTTCCCTGCTTTCGGCCTTCGACCGGCTGGAGGTGCTGGAGGCCGCGGCCAAGATGAACATCATCACCACCCTCATGCGGTGCGCCTCGCCCATGAACGGGGAAAAAATCGCCGAACTGGACGCCTGGAGGGCGGCCCGGAAATAAGACGCCGCCGCTTCCGGATTCCGGGAAGCGGCGGCGCGGGGCCAGGAGCGGCGGGTTCTATTGCCGAGGCTAGGCCGTACCCGGGTATTCGATCCCCAGACGCGCCAGGGTCTCCGGCCTCGGGATGCCCTCCGACGTCCAACCCCGCAGGCTATAATACTCGTCCAGGGAAGAGTCCAAGTCCGGGGGCAGGTTTTCCCCGGCGCCGCCGCCCTTGGGCTCGAAGCGGATGCGGTCCGGCAGGGTGTCGTCCTTCCGGGAAACCCCCAGGGCGCTGTTGTAGGCGCGCTTGAGATTGAAGATCCGCTCTCCGGCGGTCAGGAACTCCTCCATCGATATGTCCCACCCGGTGGCCAGGTTGAGCCACTCCAGGGCGAGGGTCGCGCCGACTCCTCCGTTCATGGCCAGCTTGCAGAGCTTCAGGCTGTCGAACAGACCCATGAGGTCCTGGGATGCGATGACCAGCTCGGCCTTCCGCTCCGTACCGAAGCGGTCCTGGGCCGCGGGAAAGCCGAGTTCGGGCATGGTGACGGCCTTCTCGAAGACGTAGGTGAAACCCTGGAGGTGGCAGGCCCCCCGGTTGCTCGTGGCGTAGGACAGGGCCAGGCTGTTGAAAGCCCGGGGATCGTGGGCGGGGAACTCGAGGCCCTTGGAATGGATGGCGTACTCTTCCCGGCCCAGGACCCGGGAAGCCCGGAGGACGCCCTCCCCCAGGATCTCGCCTACTCCCCCTCGTTCCCCGATCATCCGCACGAGCTCGACCAGGACCCTGCCGTCGCCCCAGACGGGTTCGATGCCGCCCAGGTCGATTCCGGCGGTCTCGCCCCGTTCGAAGGCTTCCATGAGGAAGCCGATCGCGGCCCCCGCGGAGATGGTGTCGATCCCGTAGCGGTTGGACAGCTCGTTGGCGGCGATCACCGCCTCCGGGTCGTCCACCAGGCAGTTGGAGCCGAACATGCACGCCGTCTCGTACTCCGGCCCGGCGCCCAGGGTGCCGTCCGAGAGCTCCACGGTCCGGCCGCAGCCGATGGGACAGCGGCCGCAGAAGAAGCGTTTTTTCAGCCGGCCGCTTTCGGCCAGGTGCTGTCCCGAAAGGGGCGCGGCCCGGTCACCGAAGCTCGCCTCTTTCCAGTTCCGGACCGGTATGTCCCCGAGGTCCTGGGAGCTCACGACGATGCCCGCGGTGCCGTACTTCACCAGGCGCTCGGTCTTTCCCGGCATGTCCCGGGCGAAGGCCGTGCAGGCTTCCGACAGGGCCGCGGAGTCGCGGACGGGGCGCGGGTTCTTGCGTTCCGGC
>JBGSPT010000039.1:0-1579 GCA_041738475.1 Treponematales bacterium | reverse complement strand
GGGCGGAATCCCGGCTGAAGCGGGTCCCCGGGAGGTTCCAGAGGGCCCGGAGGGTCTTCTCCGTCGCCGTCCGGCCCCGGAAGCCCGCCAGGAAATCCATGAGCCGGTCCCCGGCTTCCCGGATGAGGACGGCCGCCAAGGCCGCGTCCACGGGTCGGCCGTCCCGCACCTCGATCCTGGTCATGTCCTCGGCGCCCCCGGCCTGCAGACCCTGCGGGTCAGCAGGTACACCAGGGTCGGACTGACCAAAAGACCGCCTACCGGCGTCAGGCCGATCTTCGTGAACAAAGTCGGCATTAGGCGCGAGTAGGCCCAGAGTCCCTGGTCGAAGGCGCTGATTTCCAGGTAGATCAGGAAGGCCACGCAGATGAAGGTGGAGATCGCGTATCCGGCCCAGGGACGGACGGCGAGGGACCGGATGCCGAAGATCCGCCCTCCCCTGGAGAACCAGAACCGCTCCCGCAGGATCGCCATGGTCAGGAGGTGGGCACCGACCAGGAGGAGGGCGTCCAGGAAGGCGGCCCGCCAGAAGGTCCGGACGAAGAAGAGCTTCATCTCCACCGTGTTCTCCCCGAAGTAGGGGATGCCCCGGTTGATCCCCTCATACATGGGGACCTGGGAAACCTCCCAGAAGAAGTTGAAGAAGAACCCGAATATCACTATCAGGATTTCCGGCTGCAGGAGGAACCTGAGCGCGGGATTCCTGATCGCGGGATCCGGAACGGTCTCCGGCGGAACGTACTGCCCGGCCTTCCGGAGCCGGGCGTTCACGACGGCTCCCGCGCCCAAGCCGGCCAGGATGACGGCGATGCCCAGGAACATTCGGGGCAGGTTCGCAAGACCCGTGAACACCAGGAAGGCGCCGGCCAGGATGCCGGCGGTTCGGACGAGGGTTCTGAGCAGGACGAGCGGTTTCATAAGCTGACTCCTTGAGTCAGTATAGAACATCCCGTCGATCGGTGCGAGAATCCAAGGGATATCTCGGTCGGCCTCACGGTTCGAACCGGCGCCTACCGGTCCCGGCCCTTCCCGGAGTCCGTGATCTCCACCAGAGCCTTTGGGAAGGGGTCCAGGAAGACCTGGTCCAGCAGGTAGCGGACCTCGAAGCGGACGGCCCAAGACTTGAGCAGGGCGAGGAGGGCGGAGGCGGGGATGCGCTCGTCCCGGTACTCCTCCACCGCGTCCAGGAAGTATTTCCGTTCCAGCGGGGAAAGTCGGTCCGAAAAACCACCGAAGGCGTGAAGGGCGGTGTTGATGATGCCCCCGGGCTTGGCCGGGCTTCCGAACAGGGTGCCCAGTTCCGTCCGGTAGTCCGACAGGACCGAGGGGAAGGGGCGTTTCTGCAGGTTGGCCGCGATGCGGCCGAGCCTGCGCATGGACGCCTGGTTGATCGCAAGGAAGAGGAGCTTGTGCCGGGCCTGGTACTCCGAGAGCTCCCGGGGTCCGCCGGACTCGGCGACAGTCCGGAATCGTGCCAGGGCGAAGAGGCAGGACAGGAAATGCTCCCGGATCGTATAGTTCTTGAGGCGGCCCTCGTCCTCCACGGGCGCCCCGTCCAGGGCATCCAGGACCGCAGCCC
>JBGSPT010000028.1:0-6188 GCA_041738475.1 Treponematales bacterium | reverse complement strand
CTCCCGGGACGAGGCGGTCCCGGTGTGCACGATGACGGGCACGCGCCCGCCCGCCGAGGCCAGGCAGGTTTCGGCGACAGCCTTCCGCTCGGCCTCGTCCATCAGGGGGCCGGATCCGTAGGATCCGCACACGAACAGGCCGTCCACCCGATCGCTCAGGTGGTCGACCAGCCTCGAAAGGCCCGGGAAATCGACCTCACCCTCCGCGTCGAAGGGGGTCACCATGGGAGGAATGACGCCGTAGAGTTTCATGTAGGAACCTCGTGTCAGAATTTTAGGAAGGATAGTCCCTGGCGGGAACGGGAGAGCCGGGCCAGCGCCGCGTCTCCGCCCCGGAGTGCCAGGGCCGTGAAGAGGATGTCGATGATGGTGATCTGAACCATCCGGGAGACCATGGCGTCGGTCCGGAAGGCGGTCTCGAAGGAGCGTACCGCGATGCAGACGTCGGAGATCCCCGCCAGGGGGGAATCCGCCTCCCCGGTCAGGGCGATCACCTTTGCCATGCCCCGGACCCGTTCGGCCTGGTAGACCACGTCCCGGGATTCCCCGGAATAGGAGATCGCGAAGATCACGTCCCCCTCCCGGGGTTCCGCCAGGACCAGGGCGTTGACGTGGGAGTCCAGGGAGTAGTGACAGTCGATGCCCAGACGGGAAAGCTTGACGAAGAGGTCGTAGGCGGCGACCGCGGAGGTTCCGTACCCCAGGATGATGACCCGCTTTGCCGCCTGGAGCATGTCGATCGTGCGGGACAGAACGGAATCGTCGATGGAGTTGTTGTTCGCCTCCAGGACATGCATGCTGGACTGGAATATCTTGTTCCGGATCGAGGAGATGTCGTCGTCCATGGAGATCCGGTTGAAGTCGTCGGGGTTATGGAAACTCCGGCCCGCGATCTCCGTGGCCAGGGTCACCTTGAAGTCGTGATACCCCGAGAAGCCGAGGCTCCGGTAGAACTTGACGATGGACGCCTCGCTCTTGGCCCCGGTGCTCATGGCCAGGTGGGAGATGGACATCCGCACGACGTCCTGGGGATGCTCCAGGATGAACTGGGCGATCTGCTGCTGGATCTGGGGCAGACCGCTCAGCTTTTCGCGGATCGCCTGGAGTATTTCACCGGAGGCGCGTCGTGCGGTCGGACTCATCAGATACGTCCTAGGGCCTTGAGCTGGGTATGGGCCTTCTTGTAGAGCTCCTCGGAAATCTCCGTGAACGGAGCCCTCGGATAGCCGGGGTCGAACCCCCTCATTCTGAGGATGGCGTAGGTCATTGTCAAGGTCGGCCCCAGCTTGAGGGCGTTCCGGACCTGGATGACCTCCAGCTGTTTCTTGGCGGTGGCCGCAGGATCGCCCTTCTTCCATGTGGAGTAGAACTCCTGCATGTACTCGGGCAGGGCGTTGGCCAGACCTGCGATTACCGCCACGGCTCCGGCGTCCAGGGCGGCCGCGGCGATGGCCTCGGTGCCCACGATGAACTTGAAGCCCGGCTTCTTGACGGCGTTTAGGAAATTATAGAAGGTGACGATGTCGAAGTCAGAATCCTTGACCCCCGCCAGGCCCTCGTCGGCCAGGGTCCGCAGGGTCTCCGGTGCCACGGGATTCCGGGAAAGCTCGGGGTTGTTGTAGACGAAGACCGGGATCTTGACGGCCTTGATGATCGCACGGTAGTAGCCCAACAGCTGGTCTTGGCTGTAGGCGTAATAATAAGGAGGGATGGCTCCAACGGCGTCCGCACCGGACGCCTCCGCGTGGCGCGCCAGGTCGACAGCGTCGGCGGTGCAGGCGGCCCCGACGTGGACGATGACGAAGGCCTTTCCTTTTTCCTGTATTACGATCTCGGCCACCTGTTTCCTTTCGGAAATGCTCATGAGGGGGCCGGAGCCGTAGGTTCCGCAGGGGTAGAAGCCCTGCACGTGATTGGATAGATAGCGGACGATCTCCCGCTGTCTGCCTTCGTCCACCCTGCCTTCCTTGTCGAAGCAGGTGAGGACGGGGGGGATGATCCCGCTGAAATCCGTGGTCATGGAAACCTCCGTGAAGAAATTTTATTGTATAGTACTCCATTTTACGAGAAGTGGCAAGAAAAGAAAAAAAATTTTTTATTGACAGTCCCGGAATCCGATGCTACCCTTCATTCTAAGGCTTTCCCAGAGGAGATTCCAATGAAACGAATCGTAGCTCTCGCCCTGGTTCTCATGGTTCTGGCGACCGGCACCGCCTTCGCCCAGAAAAAGTACCCCTCCAAGCCCATTACCATCGTCTGCCCCTGGTCTTCCGGCGGCGGCACGGACCGAACCGCCCGCTTCATGGCGGAGGCCCTCTCCAAGGAACTGAAGGTTCCCGTGAACGTGGTGAACAAGACCGGCGGAAGCGGCGCCGTGGGCCATGTCGCGGGCGCCCTGGCGGCCCCGGACGGCTATACCATCCTGAACGCCACCTTCGAGATCGTCATCCTCAAATACCTGGGTTACGCGGACATCACCCCCTCCAGCGTGATCCCCCTCTTCCAGTTCAACGAGGACGCCGCCGCCGTATCCGTGAAGGCGGACTCCCCCTACAAGGACGTTCCCTCCATGATCGCGGCCATCAAGTCCAAGCCCGAGGGTACCTTCCTGACCTCCGGATCCACCATCGCCTCCGCCTGGGACCTTCCCCGGGTGCGGATGCTCATGGCCGCGGGCATCAAGCCCAGCACCGTGAAGTTCATCCCCACCCAGGGCGGCGCCACCCCGGCCATCACCGAGCTTCTGGGCGGCCACGTGGACGCGGTCTTCTGCAGCTACCCCGAGATAGCCCCCCAGGTGGCGGCCGGCGCTGTGCGGACCATCGGCGTCTTCGCGGAAAAGCGCAATCCCATGTTCCCGGAGATCCCCACCATGAAGGAGCAGGGGATCGACGTGGCGGGCGGAACCTGGCGCGGCTTCGCGTTGCCCAACGGGACCCCCGCGGCGGTGGTGAAGACCCTGGAATCGGCGTTCAAGAAGATCACCGACTCCCAGGAGTTCAAGGACTTCATGGCCAAGAACCAGTTCGGGATCCGGATCCGGGATTCCAAGGAGTTCACGAAGTTCATGAATGAGGAGTTCGCCGGCCTCGAGAAGGTCATGGACGAAGCCGGATACCTCAAGAAGTAAGCGTTTGCAGTCGGATGAGGCTGCCTTAAAAAAGCTCAGTCAGCTTTTTAGACAGCTGGTTTCCGTTCAGCAGTTTCAAACGTTCTATAGAGAACGTTTGAAACTGCAAGGGGTGTCCAATAAGTAACCGACTTAGTGGACACCCCGATCGCCGGTCTATACCCCGTGCGGGCGCGGTCGGCCCCTGGCCGTTCGCGCCCGTTCGCCGTATACCGGCTTCACGGTCGATCCCACGCAGCAGGAGCTTTCCTTGAAATTCAACCGAGAACATGCAGTCGGCCTCGTCTGCCTGGCCGTCGCCGCGGCGGTACTCCTGATCACCCCGGGGTTCCCGGAAGGGCAGGCGGGGGTGAACCTGACGGGGCCCGCTTTCTTCCCGAATATCATGGCCTATATCTTGATCCTCCTGGGGGCGGCCCAGATCCTGGCGGGCATCCGGAAGGCCCGTGCCGGGAACGGGGAGCCGAAGGACGGCGCTTCCCGCGCCGCTGCGCTTCGCATGGCGGGATTTTTTGTCCTCATAGCGGGGTTCGTGGTCCTCTTCAACCCCCTGGGGTTCTTCCCGACCACCCTCGTGTTCCTCTTCCTCCTCATGCTGCTGTTCGGGATGCCTGCGGCGAAAAGCGCCCTGTTCTCGGCGCTGTACACCGTGGTCATCTACCTCCTCTTCGGACAGCTGTTCACCATCGGCCTGCCCGCCGGCATCCTGGGCTTCCTGGGGATATGACATGATAGACGCCTTCATCAGCCTCCTTCGGTTCGACATCCTCCTGCCCTGGATCCTGTCCATGATCCTGGGCGTCTTCATCGGGGCCATGCCGGGACTGACGGCCACCATGGGAGTGGCCCTCATCGTGCCCCTGACTTTCCACATGCAACCCATCGCGGGACTCGCCATGATCCTGGGCCTCTCGTTCACATCAATCTTCGCGGGGGACATCCCGGCCACCTTCCTCCGAGTTCCGGGCACCCCGGCTTCCGGAGCGGCTGTCCTGGACGGCTACGAGATGAGCAAGCGGGGCAAGGGTTCCCTGGCCATCATGCTTGACCTCTTCTGCTCTACCCTCGGGGGACTCATCGGCGTCCTCCTGCTCATTACGATATCCCCGACCCTGGCCCGGTTCGCCCTCAAGTTCACCCACTTCGAGTATTTCTGGCTGGGCATCCTGGGCCTGTCCATGAGCGCCGTCATTTCCAAGGGATCCAACGTAAAGGGACTCATATCCATCTGCGGGGGAATCCTGATATCGACCATCGGGATCGACGTATCCACGGGCTACCCCCGATTCACCTTCGGGAACATCAACCTGATGGGGGGCATCAGTTTCATCCCCGTGATGATCGGACTCTTCGGAATCTCCGAGGTCATCCGTGCGGTGGCCTCCCACTCCCAGGACCAGATGACGGGAGCCGCGGTCATCCAGAGCGGCAAGGTCCGGATATCCGAGATCCTGAAGATCATGTTCCGGAACAAGCGGCTCATCGGCCAGTCCTCCCTGATCGGTACCCTGATCGGGGCCCTCCCGGGAGCCGGGGCCGACATTGCCGCCTGGGTTTCCTACGGGATGGCCAAGAAAACCTCCCGGAAGCCCGAGGAGTTCGGGACCGGATCCGAGGAGGGGGTCGTGGCCCCGACCACCGCGAACAACGCCGCCCTGGGAGGCACCTGGATTCCCGCCCTGGTCTTCGGCATACCCGGGGACACCATCACCGCCATCGTCCTGGGGGCCATGCTGATGTACGGCCTCAAGCCGGGGCCTCTGGTGTTCCAGGACAACAAGGAGCTCGTGAACCAGGTCTTCGCGGTGGCTCTGGTGTCCCAGGTCTTCCTGCTGGTGCTGGGCTACCTGGGCATCAAGGCCTTCGCCTGGATGTTCAAGTTCCCCCGGAACGTAGTGCTCGCGGGCATCACGATCTTCTCCCTTGTCGGGGCCTTCGCGATGCGTTCCAACGTCTTCGACGTCTTCCTTGTCGTGCTCTTCGGCATCGTGGGCTACTTCATGGAAAAGGCGGAGATACCCCTGGCGCCCTTCATCCTGGGACTCGTGCTGGGTCCCATGATCGAGGACAACCTTCGCATCGGCCTGATCAAGAGCGACGGCCGGCTCCTGCCCTTCGTGTCCCGGCCGATTTCCGCGGCCTTCGCCCTGGTGTTCCTCTTCCTGTTCCTCTATGAGCCCGCCAAGGCCCTGGTCCGCACGCTCGGGAAGGGACGGAAGGGGAAATGAGAGACTTCCTGGCCTTCGGGGAGCCCTTGGTCGGGTTCTACCCCGACGGAGGCTCCTCCCTGGCCGACGACGTTCCCGTCGTGAAGACCTGGGGAGGGGACACATCCAACTTCGCCATCGGGGTGTCCCGGCTGGGGCATCCCTGCACGTACTTGACCCGGGTCGGCGACGATCCCTTCGGCCGGGGCTTCCGTGCCCTATGGGAGGCCAACGGCGTGGATTCCTCCCGGGTGGAGACCGATCCGGACCGCCGCACGGGCCTGTACTTCGTCTCCTTCGACGGGGGCCGCCACTCCCTGACCTATTACCGGAAGGACTCCGCGGCTTCCGCCTTCGGATCCGGTGCACTCGAGGGCCTGCCGGTCGACGAATATCGCTGCGTTCACCTGACTGGCATCAGCCTGGGCATGAGCGATTCCGCCCGGTCGGCGGGCATGGAGCTGATCCGCCGGACCAAGGCCGCCGGGCGCCTCGTGTCCTTCGACGTTAACTACCGGTCCGCCCAGTGGGCTTCCCGGGACGCCGCGGCGTCCGCCCTGTCCGGGGCCGTCGGGATCGGCGTCGACATCCTGGAGATCACCGACGACGAGATGGAAAGCCTGGGCTGGGGCTCGGGCCTCGCGGACATCCGGAGCCGGTTCCCCGGGGTGCCGATGATCGTACTCAAGCGGGGCGGGGCCGGGGTGTCGGTCGCCGCGGGAGGGCGGGAATTCTTTTCGCCGGCCTTCGAGGTGCAGGTCGTGGACACCGTGGGCGCCGGGGACAGCTTCGACTCGGGCTTCCTCACCGCGATCCTGGAGGGAGCCGAGCCTCCGGAGGCGGCGCGCTTC
>JBGSPT010000024.1:0-7889 GCA_041738475.1 Treponematales bacterium | reverse complement strand
GCGCGGCCCCGGGGATCACCCTCTCCGCGGGGGCCCGGCGGTCCGCCGCCACCGAGTCGGTCACCCTTTCCGGTTCAGCGGGAGTCTCCGTCACCCTGGCGCCCCGCACCCTCCACGAGGTGCGGAAGGCTCGGGCTTCCCTGGATGTCCAGTCCCTGGCCTACGAGACTGCGGCCCGGTCCCTGGAGCTAGAGGTCCGCAAGTCCTTTTATTCCCTGATCCTGGCCCGGGAAAATCTGGCCGTCCTGCGCCAGGCCCTGGACACCGCCCAGAAGGGCTACGACCAGGTGGAGGCCAAACGCGGGGCCGGCCTGGCCTCGGAGTTGGACGCCCTTTCCGCCCGGGTGAACCTGGAGAACCTCCGCCCCCCCCTGGAGACCGCGCTGATAGCCTACGAGGCCCAGCAGGCCCGGTTCAGGCAGACCCTGGGCCTGGAGCAGGGCGTCGGGCTCGAGTTGGCCGGGAGCCTGGCCGAGGCGTCCTCGGTGTCTGCGGTCGATTTTACCGGGCTCTCCGGGGAGTCCCCCGCGGTGGCGGCCCTTCGGGCCTCCCTGGAAAGCGCCCGGGTCCAGGAGACCGCCGCCCGTTCCGCGACCCGGGCCCCGGCCCTGGTCCTCTCGGGCTCCTACAGCCCCCAGTCCGTAGACTCCGGCCCCTGGGCGGACGGCGGCTCCCTGAGCGCCATCCTCTCCTTCTCCCTGGACAACCTCATGCCCTGGTCCGCGGCCCGGGAAACCGCGGACAAGGCCCGGGACACGGTGGTCAAGACGGAAAGCCAGCTCGAGGAAGCCCGGGTCGGCGCGGAGATCTCCGTCCGATCCCTGGAGCGGTCCATCGAGCAGTCCCTGGCCTCCCTGGCGGCCCGCCGCCTGACCGTGGAGATGGCGGAGCGCTCCTGGCGCCTGACCGAGGAGGCCTTCAAGTTCGGGACCAAGGATCTCCTGAGCCTGCAGAAGGCCGGGGACAACCTTCAGGAAGCCCGGGCGAACCTCCTCAAGGAGGCGTTCACCCTGGTATCCGCCCTGCTGGATCTGGAATACGCACTGGGGCTTCCCTTCGGGACCCTGGGGAGGTGATCGTGAGAAAACGCAACATCGTCCTGCTGGTCCTCTTTTCCGCGGCCGTCGCCTTGATCCTCCTCCTGCCCAAGCCCCAGGCGACGGCCGGCTCGGCTGCGCCGGGATCCCGGGGCGGCAGGTCAGGAGGGGCCTCCTTCTCCGTGCGTACCGAAACGGTGAGAATCGGGACGATCCAGGATTACATCGAACTGAACGGGGACGTGGTGAGCGATTCCTCCGTCAAGGTCTTCCCCTACATCACAGGCAGGCTCGTGTCCCTGCGTGCGGCCCTGGGCGAGCGGGTATCCAAGGGTCAGGTCCTGGCCGAGGTGGATCCCTCCACACCGGGAACCTCCTTCGCCCTGAACCCCGTGCTGGCCCCGATCGCGGGCACCGTGACGTCCCTGCCCGTCTCCGTCGGCTCGACGGTGGGAACTTCCACGGCGGTGGCGGAGATCGGGGCGGTGGAGGACGTGCAGGTAGAGGCGCGGGTCCCGGAACGGTACGTGGGAGTGCTCCGGCAGGGGCTCCGTGCTTCCGTGACCCTGGAGGCGTATCCGGACCTGACCTTTTCCGCAGCGGTCCTCCGGGTGTCCCCGGTGCTGGACCCCGTCTCCCGGACCAAGACCATCCGGCTGGCTTTCGACCGGTCCGACGGACGGGCCGACCCGGGTATGTTCGCGCGGATCAAGCTGAACACCACGGTATATCCCGGGCGCCTCACCGTACGGGAGGACGCGATCCGTTCGGATTCCGAAGGCTCCTTCGTCTTCGTGGTCCGCGGGAACTCCACGGTCGAGAAACGCAGGATCGTGAAGGGCGTCGCCGTGGACGGGACGGCGGAGGTCGTCTCGGGCCTGGCCGAGGGGGAGACGGTGGTCGTCGAGGGCGCGTCGGTCCTGGCCGAGGGGGCCGCGGTCCGGGATATCGGGTCCCGGGGGAACGCGCCGTGAGCGTCGCCGACAAGGTCATCGACCGCCCCGTCCTGATCTCCATCGTCTTCGCTCTGGTAGCCATAGTAGGGCTCTACACCCTGGGCAACCTGGCCCTGGACCTCATGCCGGAAAGCGAGATGCCCCGGCTGTCGGTCTCCACCTCCTACTCCCGGGCCAGCCCCGAGTCCGTGGAAAAGGCGGTGACCAGCGTCCTGGAAGGCGCCCTGATCAACGTGAACGGCCTTCAGGGGATCAGCTCGAGTTCCAGCGAGGGATCCAGCCGAATCACCCTGGAGTTCGACTACGGGACGGACCTGGACGACGCCACCAACGACATCCGGGACAAGCTGGACCGGGTCAAGAACGCCCTTCCCGACGACGCGGGGAGCCCCCGGATCTTCCGCTTCGACCCCAACGCCATGCCGATCCTGCGGATCGCCGTCAGCGGGGCCCGCACACCCGCGGAGCTCCAGGAACTGGCGGAGGATTACATCGCCCCCCGGCTGGAACAGGTGGACGGGATCGCCCAGGCGGACGTGACGGGAGGACGGGCCAAGATCGTCCGGGTGGAGCTGTCCCAGAACCGGCTGGACGCCTACAACCTGACCCTGACCGGGGTGGCTTCCACCCTGGCGAGCCAGAATCTGGAACTGTCCGGGGGGACCCTGTCGGAAGGGTCACGGAACTACCTGGTGCGCACCACCGGCGAATACCGGAGCCTCCGCCAGATCGCGGACACCGTCGTGGCCGACAAGAACGGCTACGGGGTCCGCCTTTCGGACCTGGGCACCGTGGCCGAGGGCTACCGGGACGAGAACTCCGCGGTCTATATCGACGGCCGGCCCGGGGTGTACATCGCCCTCACCAAGGCCAGCGGGTCCAACTCCGTGCAGGCCGCGGACGGAGTCTACGCCAAGATCCCGGAGATCCGGGAGCTCCTCCCGGCGGACGTGGACCTGCGGATCATATCCGACGAGACCGAGCAGATCCGGGACACCATCGACAACCTCGTATCCTCCGCCTACTGGGGCGCCGCCCTGGCCATGGCCGTGCTCTTCCTCTTCCTGCGCAGCCTGAAGAGCACCCTCATCGTGGGGTTCGCCATCCCCCTGTCCATGCTGGTCACCCTTTTGGCGATGTTCCTGGCAGGGATCACCCTGAACATGATGACCATGACGGGCCTGATCCTGGGGGTGGGGATGATCGTGGACGCCTCCATCGTCATCCTGGAGAACATCTACCAGTACCGGGAGCGCGGGGCCAAGCCCAGCGTCTCCGCTGTGCTTGGAAGCCACGAGATGATCTCCGCCATCATGGCGTCGAACCTCACGACGGTCTGCGTGTTCATCCCGGTCCTCTTCTTCAAGGACCGCCTGGGGATGTTCGGTCAGCTCTTTTCCCACATGATCTTTACCATCGTGATCGCCCTCCTGGCCAGCCTGCTGGTCGCGGTGTTCCTGATCCCCGTGCTGGCGGGGCGTTTCCTGCCCCTTTCCACCCGGGAGGAGAAGCCCCTGCGGAATCCCGCGCTCCGGGCCCTGGACGACGCCGTGGAAGGGGCGCTCCGGACGCTCACGGCGGCCTACCGCCGGACCCTGGAGGTTTCGATCCGGCACCGGCCCACAACGGTTCTGCTGGTCGCGGGATTCCTGGCCCTCAGCGTGTCCTTTCTTCCCCGGATGAACATCTCCCTAATGCCGCGGTCCTCCGACGACTCGGTGTCCCTGAACGTGAACCTCCCGGTGGGCACGGCCCTCTCGGAGACCAAGACCGTGCTCCTGGACATCCAGGAACGGGTCCGGGCGGAAATCCGGGGGATCAAGACCCTGATCGCGACCGCGGGGCGGGGAGGCAGCTCCTACCGGGGACAGCTGACGATCCAGCTTCCGCCCTTCGAGGAGCGGCTGGACGACTCCGACGCCGTGCGGGCCAAGCTCCGGTCCCTGTTCCCCGATTACCCCAATGCCTCCTTCACGTTTTCCTCGGGAAGGTTCGGCGGCGGATCCCAGTCCGGGGTCGACCTGGTCCTGCGCCTTCACGATCTGGATCTGGGCATGGAGACGGCCCGGAGCATCGTGGATGTCCTTAAGGCCGAGGTTCCGGACGTGTCGGAACCCTCCATCAGCCTGACCGAGGGTCTTCCCCAGGTGGAGGTCGTGATCGACCGGGACCGGGCCTACTCTTTCGGGGTCAGCGTCCAGGCCGCGGCCTCGGAGATCAACGCCTCCCTGAACGGGTACACCGCGACGACATACCGGTCCGCCGGACACGAGTACGATGTGGTCCTGTTGCTCCGGGAATCCGATCGCGCCAAGGTCCCGGACCTCCAGCGGATTTTCGTGAAGGGATCGGACGGCCGCGTCCCGGTGGCGAACTTCGCGTCCCTGCGGAAAGGGTTGGGGCCCGTCAGCATCGCCCGGGAAGACCAGAGCCGGGTCATCCACGTCACCGCGGACATCGTCAGCGACGAACGGCCCGACCGGGTGGAAGCGAAGATACGCGCCGCCTTGTCCGAAGCCCTCATCCTTCCGGAGGGGATCAGCCTGAGCTACGAGGGTTCCTGGAAGACCATCTCCGAGACCGGGGAAACCTTCATCCTGATCGTTTCCCTCGCCCTTCTCCTGGTGTTCGGGGTCATGGCGGGGCAGTACGAGTCCTTCAAGGACCCCTTCATCAATCTCTTCACCATACCCCTCCTGGTGATCGGCGTCGTGGCGGTCTACGTGATCACCGGCCAAGCCCTGTCCACCTTTACGGCGATCGGGGTGGTCATGCTTGTAGGATTGGTGGTCAACACGGGAATCGTCCTGGTGGACTACACGAACCTGCTGGTCCGGCGCGGTACGCCTATACGGGAGGCCTGCGCCACAGCCGGGGAGGCCCGGTTCCGCCCCGTTCTGATGACCACCCTGACGACGATCTTGGGACTCAGCCCCATGGCTTTTTTTCCGGGAGAGAATTCCTCCATGATCCAGCCCATAGGTCTCACGGTGATCGGGGGGCTCGTATCTTCGACCTTCATCACCCTGTTCTTCATACCCGTGATGTACACCTTCTTCAACGAGAAGCGTAGCCGCCGGAAGGGGGAGGCAGCCTGATGCGCCGCATGGAGATCATCGCGAACCGGTCCGTGCAGGACGACCTGGTGGATGCCCTGGAAGGGGCTCTTCCGGATTTCTATTACTCCCTGGTGCCCCTGGTGCACGGCCGGGGCCGCCAACGGCGGAAGCTCGGCACAGCCACCTGGCCGGAGGAGAATTTCCTTCTCCTGGCGTACCTTCCGGACGAGGCCTGCGGGGCGGCCCGGGAGGTGGTAGCCCGGATCAAGGGAAAGTTCCCCAAGGAGGGAATCAAGGTCTTTTCCGCCCCCGCGGACTAGGCTTCCCAAAGCACGACCAGGGGCTCCGCCCCTGGACCCTGAATTCCTGGAGAGTGAGCCCTGGGACACCGTATCGCTACCTTGTCTTTTCGAGGATGCAGTCCTCACTACCATCGCGTAAGGCCGGATCCGTAGGGGATCATCCATCTATTTCGATCCTGTCAATCCGCTCTTGATCCTGTTTATCCTGTCCAGTCTTATATCCTTATATCCTTTCTCCGTGACCTCCGTGTTTTCCGTGGTGATTCCAGAAACCGTTTCTCTCTTGCCACTTCCCGGAAATCGGGGTATTATGGCTCACCAGGTGATGAGTAGCCTATATCCTATAGGATTTCTGGAGGAACACCCGTGAAGCAGTATAGAGTGGCCGTGGTCGGGGCGATGGGCGCCGTGGGCACCGAGATGATCAAGACCCTGGAGCAGCGGAACTATCCCGTCTCCGAGCTGGTTCCCCTGGACATCCCGGCCAACGCCGGAAAGACCGTGACCTTCCGGGGAGCCCCGGTCAAGGTCGGGGCCGCCCAGCAGGGGGCGTTCAAGGGAGTGGACGTGGCCATCTTCTCGGCGGGAGCGGAGGCCAGCAAGGTCCTGGCCCCCATGGCCGCCGCCGAAGGCGCCGTCGTGGTGGACAACTCCAGCCAGTGGCGCATGGATCCCGCGGTCCCCCTGGTGGTGCCGGAGGTGAACCCCCAGGCCCTGGACGGCCACAAGGGCATCATCGCCAACCCGAACTGCTCGACCATCCAGATGCTGGTGGCCCTCAAACCCATCCACGACGCCTACAAGGTCAAGCGGGTGGTGGTCTCCACCTACCAGGCCGTCTCGGGCACCGGAGGTGCGGCCATCGCGGAGCTCTCCGCCCAGGCCAAGGAATTCGTGGAAGGCAGGCCCGTCACCGCCAAGGTCTACCCCCGGCAGATCCTGTTCAACGCCCTGCCCCAGATCGACATCTTCCTGGACAACGGCTACACCAAGGAAGAAATGAAAATGGTGAACGAGACCAAGAAGATCCTGGATCCCGCCATCGAGGTCTGCCCGACCGCGGTCCGGGTGGCGGTGTACCGGGGCCATTCCGAGGCGGTCAACGTCCAGACCGAGCGGCCCTTCGCCCTGTCGGATGTCCGGGCCCTCCTGGAGAAGGCCCCCGGGATCCGGGTCATGGACGACCCGTCCAAGCTGGTCTACCCCACCGCCCTGGACGCGGACGGGAAGGACGAGGTCTTCGTGGGCCGCCTGCGGCTGGATCCCACGGTGCCCAACGGCCTCAATTTCTGGGTGGTGTCGGACAACCTGCGCAAGGGGGCGGCCCTGAACGCCGTCCAGATCGCGGAGGTCCTGATCCAGCGGGGCCTTCTCCGGTAGGTTCCGTCGGGCTTCCAAGTCCCGGGCCGGGACGCCGTCGCCTCCCCGATGCGGCGCCCCGGCCGTTTTATTCCTCCGGGTCTCCCAGGTCGAACTCGGGGCCGCGCTGGCCCCGGACGCGCACGGACCGGAGCGAGAGCTCTCGGGTGTTCCGGGCGAAGAATCCGGCCCCGGCCAGGTCGGGCAGTCCGTCTCCCATCTCGGCCTGTCCCGGCTCGGTCCACTCCGGATCCAGCTCGAAATCGCAGTCCGAAAAGGAGAGGTTCCGCAGGGGAGACTCGGGCAGGCCGTACAGGAAGGCGGCGCAGTACCGGGCGCCCCGGGCCTGGACCGAGGAGAACAGCAGGGACCCCACCCTCGGCGTCCCCGCGTCCGACGGCCGCCCTTCCTTGTCGGAGACCACGGGGTTCCCCCAGGCCCCGCAGCCATAGTAGCAGTTCACCGCCACCGACACGGGAACCCCCTTCATCGCGAGGTCCGAGAAGACCGCCCCCTCCACCTCGCCGCCCCGGCCCCGCCGGGTCTTCACCCGGATGCCCCGGTCCGTGCCCCGGAAGGCGCAGGCCGAGACGACCACGTCCCGGATGCCCCCGGACATCTCGGAGCCCAGGACCACGCCGCCGTGGCCCGCCTCGAAGACGCAGCCGGTCACCACGATCAATTCCGAGGCCGGGCGCAGCCGGGATTCCTCGTCCTCCACCCCGGACTTCACGGCGATGCAGTCGTCCCCGGCGGAGATGCTGCAACCGGAGATCCGGACGTCCCGGCAGGAATCCGGGTCGATTCCGTCTGTGTTCGGGGAATCCGGGGGATTCTCGATGCGCAGCCCCCGGATCTCCACGCGCTCGCAGCGCACGGGGTTGATCGTCCAGGAGGGGGAGTTCAGGGCGGTGAAACCTTCCAGCAGTACGTCCCGGCAGTCCTGGAAGGCGATGAGCCTGGGCCTGGGGAAGTCGAGGGTGCCGGAGCGGAAGGCTTCCCACCAGCGGGCTCCGGAACCGTCGATGATACCGGGTCCCGATATCGATACGCGCCGGGCGCCCTCCGCGCCGATCAGGGGGGCGTGGACCGGGACGGTGCGGCCCTCCCAGCGCTGGGCCCGGACTGGGAAGTCCGAGGGGTCTTCGCCGGCCAGGATGCGCGCCCCCCGTTCCA
>JBGSPT010000022.1:0-6445 GCA_041738475.1 Treponematales bacterium | reverse complement strand
GCCAACGAGCGCACCGGCATCGCCCGGATCGGCCTCTCCAAGGAGCGCCTGGCCCGGATCAACCGGCACATGCGATACGAACTGGAGCCCGACGGGGAAGGCCCCGGCCCCGCGGACGCCCTGACCGTGGCGGCCCTGCTGGGCCTGCCGGGGGAGATAGTGAGGAAGGCGGAGGCGGTGATCGGTGGACGGTGAACGGTGGACAGTGGACAGTGGACAGAAATGAGCCCAGGATGCGGCCAACTCAAAGTCCTTACCGTGGATGTCCGCCGCGTTCTGCAGCCACTTCCGTCCACCGTCCACCGACCACCCATAAGGAGTTTTCATGCGCGCGAAATTAGGCTTATCCCAGGACAAGATCTCCGAAGCCCGCGAGCTCGCTTCGAGAATCTGCGAGCCGGTGATGAAATTCGTGGACGGACACACCTCCGTCACGGTGGAGCGGGCCACCCTTCGCCTTGCCGGGGCGGACGACGCGGACGCCGACGGGGTCCCGGTGCCCAACCTGATCGTGGACCAGGCCCGGGACCGTCTGGCGGACGGGGCCTTCCGTCTCTACGCCAACGCCCTGGTCCGCACGGGGGACAGCCCGGAGCGGCTCAACCGGAAGATCGCCGAGGGCCTGCGCCTTGCGGACCTGCCCCCCGCGGACGAGGCCGCCGTTGAGAGGAAGGCGGCCGAGCTGGTGAACCGGGCGGAAACGCGAGTCCGGGCCAACCGGGAGTTCCGGGAATCCAAGCAGGAGGAGTGGAAGGATAGGAACCACCGGCCCCTCCTGTACCTCATCGTGGCCACGGGCAACATCTACGAGGATGTGAAGCAGGCCACCGCGGCGGCGGAGCAGGGGGCGGACGTGATCGCCGTGATCCGCACCACCGCCCAGAGCCTCCTGGACTACGTCCCCTACGGCCCGACCACCGAGGGCTTCGGGGGGACCTACGCGACCCAGGAGAACTTCCGCATCATGCGGGCCGCCCTGGACGAGGTGTCCGAGAGGCAGAAGAGGTACATCCTCCTCACGAACTACGCCTCCGGTCTCTGCATGCCCGAGATCGCGGCCATGGGCGCCCTGGAGCGCCTGGACATGATGCTGAACGACTCGATGTACGGGATCCTCTTCCGGGACATCAACATGTACCGGACCTTCGTGGACCAGAAGTTCAGCCGCATGCTGGACGCCTGGGCGGGGATCATCATCAACACCGGGGAAGACAACTACCTCACCACCAGCGACGCCTACGAGAAGGCCTACACGGTCCTGGCCAGCCAGTTCCTGAACGAGCGCTTCGCCTACGCCGCGGGACTGCCCGCCCGGCTCATGGGCCTGGGGCACGCCTTCGAGATGGATCCGACGATCAAGGACGGCTTTTTGTACGAGCTGGCCCAGGCCCAGATGGCCCGGGAGATCTTCCCGGAGCATCCCCTGAAGTACATGCCGCCGACCAAATTCATGTCCGGGGACATCTTCAAGGGCCTGGCGATGGACACGATGTTCAATTTTGTGTCCAAGGCCACGGACCAGGGCATCCACCTCCTCGGGATGCTGACCGAGGCCATCCACACGCCCTTCATGATGGACCGCTACCTCGCCGTGGACAACGCCCGGTACGTGATGAACAACATGGCCTCCTTCTACGACGAGGTGGAGTTCCGGGAGGGCGGGATCGTCCGCACCCGGGCCGCGGAAGTCCTGGACAAGACCCTGGAATTCCTGAAGCAGACCGAGGCGACGGGCCTGTTCGACGCCATAGCCGAGGGGCACTTCGCGGACGTGAAGCGGCCCAAGGACGGGGGCAAGGGCCTGGAGGGCCTGGTCAAGAAGGGGCCGAGGTACTGGAACCCCTTCGAGGAGCATCTGACCCGGACCCTGGGACTGGGAAAGTAGGAGGGGGACATGAACATCGTCAGACCGTACGGAGACACCCTGGACGACGGGAAGGTCCAGCTCTCCTTCACCCTGCCGGTTCCCGACGGGGCCAAGGGCCGGGAGGCCGCCCGACAGCTGGTCCTCAAGTGGGGCTTCAAGGACTGCGACGTGGTCCACTCGGCCCCCTTGTCCGCGGGCTTTTCCTTCTACGTGGCCTACGGCAAGACCGAGTCCTCGGTGGACTACGATTCCTGCGTGGCCGACGAGCACTCCGCCGAGGCCTCACTGAGCATGGACGAGGTGAACGAGTTCATCCGCCGGGAGCTCGGGCGCAAGGTGGTGGTGGTGGGGGCCTGCACGGGCTTCGACGCCCACACCGTGGGGATCGACGCCATCATGAACATGAAGGGCTACAACCACCACTACGGTCTGGAGCGCTACCCCGAGATGGAGGCCTACAACCTGGGGGCCCAGGTCCCCAACGAGAAGCTCATCGAGTTCGCGGACAAGGTGAAGGCGGACGCCATCCTGGTATCCCAGGTGGTCACCCAGAAGGACGTGCACATCCACAACCTGACCCAGCTGATCGAGCTCCTGGAAGCCCGGGGCGAGCGGGGCCGTTACATCTGCGTGGCCGGGGGCCCCCGGATCGGCAACAAGCTGGCGGTGGAGTTAGGCTACGATGTGGGATTCGGCCGCGGCGCCTATGCGAATGACGTGGCTACGTTCATCGTGAAAAAGCTTGCGGAGCGGAAGTAGTCCTCCGCCGGATTCCGGCGCGGACAGGCAGGCGCGGACCCGGATCTTCGCTTTTTTTTCGACATTTTGGATTTTTCTGGCCACAAGCGCCCCGCTCCCGGGACCGAAAGGGGATTTTTTCATTGCGTTTTCGTTTTATCGGGTGCATCATGGGCCGGTAAGTCCGTTCCATTCCATCAAAGGAGGCACTTGACCATGGAATTGACCCATTTCGGACTGCTCTCCATCCTGCCGCCCCTCCTGACGATCGTTCTCGCGATCGTCACGAAGGACGTCGTCGTCTCCCTGTTCCTCGGGGTTCTGTCGGGAACCCTGATCGCCGCGGGAGGGAATCCCTACACCGCCCTGATTAACCTGTCGGACTTGATCGCCGACACACTGGCGGACGGGTGGAACATCCGCATCATGCTCTTCACGATCCTGCTGGGTCTGCTGGTGGGCCTGCTAGCCAAGTCAGGCGCGGCGTACGCCCTCGGGGACTGGGCCGGCAAGAAGATCAAGTCCCGCACCGGAGCCCTCCTGTTCACCTGGTTCTTCGGACTTTTGATCTTCTTCGACGATTATTTCAACTCCCTGACCATCGGTACCTGCATGCGCCCCCTCATGGACGCCAAGAAGGTCTCCCGGGCAAAACTTTCCTACATCCTGGACTCCACGGCGGCCCCGGTGGCCATCCTGGCCCCGATATCCGGCTGGGTGGCCTTCGTGATCGGCACCTACAAGGCCATGCCCGAGTGGCAGAGCCTGGGAGAGGGTGAGTTGACCTTCTTCCTCCGGACCATTCCCTTCAACCTCTACGCGATCTTCGCGGTCTTCATGGTCCTGTTCATCACCCTGACCCACAAGGACTTCGGTCCAATGGCCCGGTCCGAGGCCCGGGCGGTGAAGGGACTGGGGCTCTACGACGAGGAGAAGTACGGCGTCGTGGTGAGCCAGGTCGAGTCCAAGGCGTTCACCTCCAACGCCAAGCCCTTCGACTTCGTGATCCCCATCGTCTCGGTCATCCTGGTCGCCGTGTTCTTCTTCCCCATGGTCACCTGGATGGGAGCCGTGGACGGCGAGTCCATCAAGAGCGTCGGACAGGCGATGGCCGAGATCCCCCTGGGACAGGCCTTCAACGACACCGATTCCTCCATGGCCCTTATGTACGCCTTGATCTTCTCCACCTGTTTCAGCTACGTCTACCTGGTCGCCCGAAAGCTCCTCAACATCTCCGCGGCCGGAGAGGCCCTGCTGGACGGGTTCCGCGCCATGGTGCCCGCGGCCATGATCCTGACCCTGGCCTGGTCCATCGGCACGATCATCAAGACCCCCCGGGCCGACGGCGGCGTGGGCCTGGGCCTGTATGTCGCGGACGTGGTCGTGAACGGCAACTTCCCGATGTTCCTCTTCCCCGCGGTTGTCTTCGTGCTGGCCTGCGTGATCTCCTTCGCCGCGGGCACCAGCTGGGGTACCATGGGCATCATGGTCCCCGTTGCCCTGCCCATCATCGTCCAGTTGTCCAAGATGGCCGGGCTGTCCCCGGCGGCTACGGTCAACGCCACGGCCTTGACCATCGGCGTGGTGCTGGGAGGCTCCGTGTTCGGGGACCACTGCTCCCCGATCTCGGACACCACGATCCTGTCCTCCACGGGAGCTGCGGTGCCGCACCTGGAGCACGTGGCCACCCAGCTGCCCTACGCTGTGTTCGTGGCGGGCTGCGTCCTGATCGGCACGGTGGCCGGCGGGCTCACCTGGAATCCCTTCGTGGCCCTGATCGTGGCGGCCATCCCCTTCGTGGCGGGAACCCTGCTCCTGCCCAACTGGTTCGGCGCCAAGAAGTACGGAGAGTAAGCTTTTCCGGTTCCTTTGCCCGCTCCGCGGCCGCGGGGCGGGCAGGCGGGCCGTTCCTGACACCGGTATCGGCGTTCGGGGCGGCCCGCGTTTTCTTTTCCGAAGCCCGGGCCGCGGTCCTTGACGATCGGGCGCCGGTCCGTGGAATATTACGGATAGACGCCGCCGGGCCCCGCGGAGCGCGGGCCCTCGCGTTGTTTCCGGCCGCCCACCCCCGGCGGCACCCTAGCTCCGGAGGCGAAGCATGGCCGAGAAGGTGTTCCGGATCCTGGCGATCAATCCCGGGTCCACGTCCACGAAGATCGCGATCTACGAGAACGAGACCGAGACCCGCAGGGAGAGCATCGAGCATCCCCGGTCGGAGATCGAGAAGTACAAGGCAGTCGCGGACCAGTACCCGATGCGGAAGGACGCGGTCCTGGCCTTCCTTAATTCCGCGGGCCTTTCGGAGAAGAATTTCGACGCCGTCGTGGCCCGGGGCGGGACCCTTCCGCCCGTGCGCTCCGGAGCCTACCGGATCAACCGGCTCATGGTGGAGACCCTCCGGGACCGGCCCCAGGCGGAGCACGTCTCCAACCTGGCAGCCATGATCGCCTTCGAGATCGCCGAAGGCGCGGGCATCCCCTCCTTCATCTATGACTCCGTGGCGGTGGACGAGCTGGACGACGTGGCCCGGCTCACGGGGCTCGCGGAGATCAAGCGCCGGAGCCTCTCCCACGCCCTGAACATGCGGGCCGCCGCCATCCGGACCGCGGCCAAGCTCGGGCGGCCCTACGCCGAACTCAACCTGATCGTAGCCCACCTGGGCGGGGGCATCACGATCTCCGTCCACCGGAAGGGGCGGATGGCGGATATCGTATCCGACGACGAGGGCCCCTTCTCCCCGGAGCGGGCGGGCCGCCTGCCGTCCCTTCTTCTCGTGGACCTGTGCTACTCCGGGAAATACGAGAAGCCCGCCCTCAAGAAGCTGTGCCGTGGCGCCGGGGGCCTCGTATCCCTCCTGGGCACCGCGGACGCCCAGGAGGTGGAACGCCGCATCGCCGCGGGGGACCGGGACGCCGAGCTGGCCTACCGGGCCCTGGCCTACCAGGCGGCCAAGGGCATCGGGGAACTGGCCACCGTCGTGGACGGCGAGGTGGACCGCGTCGTGCTGACCGGCGGCATCGCCCATTCCCGGCTCCTGACCGGCTGGATCGAGAAGAGCGTGAGGTTCATCGCCCCCGTGGAGCTGATGCCCGGGGAGAACGAGCTGGAGTCCCTGGCCTTGGGCGCCCTCCGGGTCCTCCGGGGCCGGGAAGCCGCCCTGGACTTCGACCTACGCTGAGGGCGGAAACGCCGGAAGGAACCGGAATCGACATGACCGAACGACTTGGATCCCGGGCCGCCGGCGCGCCGAGAGTGCCCGTCCTTATCCCCGCCGTCGCCCTCCAGCTCTGCGCGGGGATCCTGTACATGTGGGGGGTCTTCCAGCCCCACGTGGTCCGCCACTTCGGCTGGGACTTCCAGACTGTCGCCCGTACCTCCTCGCTCATGCTCTTCGCCTTCGTGGCCGGGACCCTGGCCGGGGGATTCCTCCTGGACCGCCTGGGCACCCGGCCCGTGGTCACCGCGGGATCCCTGGTCTTCTCCGCGGGCATCCTGGCCACCTCTTTCCTGGCGGGCGGTGAGCCCCGGCTCATCCATCTGACCTACGGCCTGGTGGCGGGGACCGGGACGGGCCTCGTGTACGGGGGCGTGGTGTCCTGCGTCCAGCGGTGGTATCCCAAGCGGAGGGGCTTCGCCGCGGGGGTGGCCGCAGGGGCCTTCGGATTCTCCGTGGTCCTGCTGTCCCCGGTCGCGGAAGCCCTGATCGGGGCGGCGGGCCTGCCGGGCGCCTTCCGGATCCTGGGGGCGGTCTTCCTGGCGGTGACCCTTACCGCGTCCCGTTTCGTCTCGGATCCCCGGGAAACCTTCGCGCCGGCGGAAGGCGCGGCCGCCTCCCCGGGC
>JBGSPT010000481.1:0-2041 GCA_041738475.1 Treponematales bacterium | reverse complement strand
CCCGATGGTCGGCACCCAGGATCGCCAGGGAAGTCCCCGCAAGGCGCGCGAGCTCACCCGCGTCCGTCACCCTGTACAGGCTGACCCGCTCCATGCCTCCCTCGGCTACCCGGAAGGCGCTGGTGGTGACCAGGCCGGCCGCGGAGTCCCCGGTCAGCACTAGGTTCCGGACCCCGAAGAAGGCCGCGGACCGGACTATCGCCCCAAGGTTGTGGTCGTTCCCCAGCTTGTCCAGAACCAGGATCCGCTCCCCCCGGGCGGCCCAGTCCGAGGCGGTCGGGGCGTCCAGGTCCGGCATCTCTGGGGCCTCGATCATGGCCACGGCCCCCTGATGATGGACCGTGCCGGCCAGGCGCTCGAGTTCCTCGGGGCTCACCATGCGGTACAGCGCCTTGCGCTCGGCGAAGCCGCGCAGGACGGGGCGGAATTCGGGCAGGAGGGACTCGTCGAAGAAGAAGCGGCGGACGCGGTCGGGATGCCGGTCCAGGAGGGCCCGGACGGCGGCCAGGCCGCAGACCGCCAGTTCGCGGGTGAGCTTGTTTTTCACCCCTCCATGGTACTTCGTCCGCGGCGGCCGGGGCAAGCGCGTCCAGGATCGGCTTGCCATCGGCGGCCCGGGCGGCGTAGTATACGGGGGTATGACAGACGTACAGGTATCCGCGGTCAACGAGGAGAATATCGACACGATCCTCGCGGGGGACGTGGAATTCTCGGGGACCATGGTCTTCAAGAAACCCCTGATGATCAAGGGCAGGGTGAGCGGCACGATCCGCTCCGAGAGCGATCTCTACATCGACACCGGCGCCGTGGTGGAGGCCGAGATCTCCGCGAACCAGGTATCCGTACGGGGAACGGTGAAGGGGAACGTGGTGGCCAAGGACCGGGTGGACCTTTACGCCTCCTGCTCCCTGGACGGGGACATCCGGGCTCCGGAAGTGACCATGGAGACGGGCTGCCGCTTCAACGGGATCTGCACCATGACCGGGAAGAAGGCGGATGCGCCGGCTTCCTGAACCCCGGATCGCCGCCCTCGCCCTGCTCCTGGCCCTGGCGGCCGGCCTCGCCCCGGACCTGGGAGCCCAGGTCCCCAAGCCCGACGCCCTGAAGCTCTACCGGGAAGGCAGGTACGAGGAGTCCCGGGTCCAGTGCCTCCAGGAGATCGCCCAGGATCCGGCCAACATCGAGGCCTATGTCGTCCTGGGGTGGAGCCTGGTGGCCATGGGGCGCTACGCGGACGCGGAAATCTACGCCCGCAAGGCCTATGACGAGGTCCGGAAGGATCCCCGGGTCATGGAGACCCTGGGGGAAGCCTCGTACTTTTTGGGCAAGAACGACCAGGCCCTCCGGTGGTTCCAGTCCTACATCACGGCCCTTCCAGAGGGGACCCGGGTCGCTTCCAGCTACCAGTACATGGGGGAGATATACATCCGCACCTCCCGCTGGGGCCACGCGGACATCGCCTTCCGCACGGCCCTGCAGTTCGAGCCCTCCAACGCCCGGTGGTGGACCCGGCTGGGCTACGCCCGGGAGATGGGCGGGGACCTGCGGTACTCCCTGGAAGCCTACGACGCGGCCCTGAAGATCAATCCGGGTCTGACGGACGCCCGGCTCGGCCGCGAGCGCGTGGCCAAGCTCCTCCGCTGACGTGCCCCTCAGAGCGGCCTTCCGCACCTTCGGGTGCAAGCTCAACCAGCTCGAGACCGAGGCCCTCGCGGGGGCTTTCCGGGAATCCGGGGCCCTCCTGGTCCCCTTTTCGGAACCCGCGGAGGTCTACGTGGTCAACACCTGCACCGTCACGGGAAAGGCGGAGCAGAAGGCCCGGCGGGAGATCCGGAAGGCCCTGCGGACGAATCCCGAGGCCGTGGTCCTGGTCACGGGCTGCTGGGCCGAGGTGGGGGCCGGTGAGGTCGCCGCCCTGGGCCCCCGGACCGTCGTGATCCCCGGAGGCCGCAAGGACGACGTGGCCCTCCTGGCCTCGGACCTGGCGGAAGCCCGGGAGACGGGGATGGACCTGGCGGAGGCCGCCGAGCGGGGCCGGGAC
>JBGSPT010000473.1:0-7122 GCA_041738475.1 Treponematales bacterium | reverse complement strand
CGGCGGCGAGCCCGTCCCGGAGGGCCAGGGCATCCCGGCTGGTGGCCAGGAGGGCGGGTTCCACCACCAGAAGAAATCCCTCCGGGGAAAGGCGGGCCGCCGCCGCGCCGGCCAGGGCCAGGATCCGGTCCGCACGGTCCGGCGCACCGATCCACAGCTCGTTCAGGGAGTGCCCGAATACGACGCAGTCGAAGGGGCCGTATTCCGCGGCGCCTTCGTAGGGGGTTCTCCCCTCGAGATCCGCGGCCACGTATCGGAGCTTCTCAGGTGCCGGCCCTCCCAGGGAGAGGACCCTGCGGGCCAGGTCCAGGGCGGAGGTGCTGGAGTCCACGAGGACCGCGGACTCCGCTCCGGCGTCCATGAGGGCGGCCGACGCGGGACCCGGCCCGGAGCCCATGTCCAGGACCCGGGATGGCCTGAGGCCCGACTGGGCCAGGACGCCCGCGACCTGGGCGTAGGATACGGGCCAGTAGAAGAAGAGGTAGGCCGCCAGGATATCCGGGTCGTCCATGTACCGGGAGCCGATCAGGGACCGGTTGCCCGTCAATCCCCGTTGAAGTCTCAGGAGGGCGTCGGAGATCCGGGCGTACTCCGAGTGGGTCAGCCCCTCCGCCGGGCCCGTTCCGCCCGGGCGCCCTCGGGTCAGGCCGACGAGCTCGTGGCGCTTCCGGAGAAGGGCCGCGATGCGGGTGGCGAGGGGATTTTCCGGGGAGGGGCTGTCGGGCATAGGGGAAGGATATCCGCCTCCGACCCGGGCGGCAAGGGCCGTCAGGAAGCCCGGGGCAGGGGCGGCAGTACGGGATCGTTCCCGTCCGTGCCGGGGTCGTCCTTGCCGCCCAGGCCGGCCAGGAAGAGGACCTGGCGGACCGCGGAAGGGAGGGCGCTGGTGAGAGGCTCCCGGAGGGTCCCGTCCCCCGGGGCGATCCCCTCGAGCTCGGATCCGAAGTCGGACATAAGGGGCGGAGTACCGAAGAGGGTTTCCAGCTCCCTGCCTCCCCAGGTCCGGGTCCCGGAACGGGGAGGCGGGAGATCCTGCATCCCGCGGCAGAGGGAGAAGGAGGACAGCCCGTTCTTGAGGCGTACCCCCGAAAAGGCGAAGAGGCGGCAGATCAGGGGACGGCCGGGATAGACCGTGCAGTGGGCGTCCGGATTGTCCGGGTCGTAGAGGGGGCATCCCGTGCTTCGTTCGGGGAGCCTGCCGGATTCCGCTATGACCAGGGCCCGCTCGGGCCGGTTACGGACCAGCCAGGCGGCCAGGTAGGAGGCTTCCAGGGGCAGGATGTCGGGGATGAATCCTTCGCAGCAAATTCCGCAGCCGGCGGGGCAGGCTAGTCCGTTACGGGCGCGGAAGGAGGCCAAGGCCTCCTCCGCGCGGATGTACATACTGTGAACCGAGGTTAGGCGGTCGAAGAGGACGCCGAAACGGAGCCCCTCGGGCAGGATGGTGTCGAGCACGTTGTTGTTCCCCGTGGGGCGTCCGCATTGTGCCGTAAATGGAGGTTTTAGTCAATCCACACAACCAAGGACTCGACAGGATGAACAGGATAAGAGAAGGATCAACAGGATTTGGAAATATGGATGCAGGTTGGTTTTTCAAGAACCCAGGGGCAAGATCTGTCTTTGTATGTCATCCTGTCCATCTTTTTTTAATCCTGTCCATCCTGTCGGAATTCTGTAGAGAACGTATCTTTTCTCTCCGAGAGTTCCGAACGGGCCGCGGCCCGGGCTTTCTCCGCGGCCTTCCTGGGCACCCGGGCCTTTTCCGCGATGTAGGCGGGCTCCGCCTCGGCCACGGCCTGGAGGGAACCCAGGGCGGTCAGAATGCGGGCCGCCCGGACGGGACCCACCCCCTCCGCGGCCTCCAGGCCCGAGAGGCTCAAGGCCTTCCCCCGGAGCCGCTGATTCAATCCCGTGGCGAAGCGGTGGGTCTCGTCCCGGACGGCCACCAGGACCCGGAGCGCCGGGGAGTCTTTCGGAAGGACCAGGGGGTCCTCCGCGTCGGGCAGCCATACTTCCTCGTTCTCCTTGGCCAGTCCGGCCAGGGGGATGTCCGCCTCCAGGGCGTCCAGGATCTCCTTGACCGCGTTGACCTGGCCGATCCCTCCGTCCACCAGGATCAGGTCCGGCAGGTCCTCTCCCTCGTTCAGGAGGCCCGTGTACCGGCGCCCCACCGCCTCCCGGAGGGCCGCGAAGTCGTCCACCTTCCCCTCGAGGCTCCGGATGCGGAAGTACCGGTAGTTCTTCTTGTCCGGAACCCCGTTGGAGAAGGAGACGAGGGAGGCGACCGTGTGCTTGCCGGACAGGTGGGCGATGTCGAAGCCCTCGATCCGGGAGGGCAGGGCTTCCAGATCCAGGGTACGCCGGAGTTCCTCCAGGGCTTCCACGTCCCCGGTCTCCCGCCGGCGCTTGGCCAGGTCCTCCTTGGCGTTGTGCTCCGCCATGGCCAGGGCGGCCTCGTGGCGGCGGTCCTCCGGGGCGGCGAGCTCGGTTACCGTACCGAGTTCCCGTCGGAAGTACTCCCGCGCCAGGTCCAGACCCCGGGGATCCCGGAGGTAGATCCGGGGAGGGGGCGGCCGCTCCGGGGAGTAGTAGGTGGTCAGGAAGTCCAGGACGGCCTCGTCGGGGGTGCCGAAGGCCCGGGACCGGAAGAGATCCCGGCCGGCCAGCCGGCCTCCCCGCATGGCGAAGACCGTGAAGGTCGCAAGGCTTCCGTCCAGGGCCATCGCGGCATAGTCCCGGCTATCGGGATCGAAATCCACCACCCGGCTTTCCCCGCGGAACGCCTCGATGGCCTGGAGGGCGTCCCGGGTCCGGGCGGCCTCCTCGAAGCGGAGGGAGGCCGCGGCCTCCTCCATCTGGGCCTTCAGGGAACCCAGGAGCTCCTCGGTCTCCCCGGCCAGGAGCTTGCGAACCTTTTCCACCACCCCAAGGTACTCCTCACGGCCGATCCTGCCCGCGCAGGGGGCGGAGCACCGGCCGATGTGGTAGTACATGCAGGGGGTGTCCCGCGTACGCATCCGTCTGCAGCGCCGGAGGGGGAAGAGCCTGCGGATCAGGTCCAGATAGGCGTCGATGATCTCGGCGCTGGGGAAGGGGCCGAAATACAGGCTCCCGTCGTCCACGATCCGCCGGGTGCGGAAGACCCGGGGCCACTCCTCCGCGGTGATCCGGATCACGGGATAGGTTTTCCCGTCCTTCAGGTTGATGTTGTACTTTGGGGCGTTCCGCTTGATTAGCTCGTTCTCCAGGAGAAGGGCCTCGTACTCGGTTTCGGTCAGGATCCACTCGAGGCTCGCGATCTTGGAGACCAGGAGCCGGGTTTTCGGGTCCTTGCGGCCCGTGAAATAGGAGGAAAGGCGGTTTTTCAGGATTTTGGCCTTGCCGACGTATATAATTACCCCCGAGGAGTCGCGCATGAGGTATACTCCCGGGGATTCCGGGGCGCTCCGTGCGATTGTTCGGGGTTCCTGCGAAGCGGGGGCTATACTTTGCTCCATATCGTTCGATACTAGAATACAGAGAAATGACGACCAAGAGAATACTCGCCCTGTCCCTCGTCGGTCTGGCCGCGGTGTACGCCGCGGGCGGGATTGAAACGTCCCTGCGCCTGGACGCCTCCACGCGCCCCGCTTCCTCTCCCCACCCCTGGATCTTTTCGGGCGTCTCTGCGGTCTCCGCCGCAGGCGAGGCCCCTGCCGCGGGCCCCCTGGTCATGGTCCTGGATCCCGCACGGTATCGGCCGTCGGAGGGGACGGACCTCCTGATCCACTTCGACGCCGAGGGAGGCCGGGACGAGACAGGGCGCTGGCGCCTGGAACCCAGGGGCACCTTCAAGCTGGCTCCTCCGGACCTGGCCTACATCGGCTCCGGCGCGGCCTCCTTCCGGGCGCCGGGTTCCCAGCTTCTCCTCCATCCCGAGAAGAGCTCCCTGTTCGGCGCCGGCTCCGTTTCCGGCGACTTCTCCCTGGAGTTCTGGCTCTATCCCGCCAACGTCGAGTCCGGGGAGATCCTCTTCCTCTGGAAAGGCGCGCGCAGGGACGGGACGCGGACCACGACCCAGCAGGTTTCCGCGATTTTCTCCCGGAACCGAATGCTCTTTTCGTTCACCAACTTCTTCGCCCCCCCGGGCGGAGGGGCGTTCCAGTTGAACCTGGCGGGTACCTCCCTGCTCGTGCCCCGGACCTGGAGCCATCACCTGGTGCGCTTCGATTCCTCCACGGGGCTCGTGGAGTATTTGATGAACGGAGTCTCCGAGGCTGCGGCGTACGCCACGTCCACGGGGCGGGAGGGCGGATCGGTCCACCTTCCCTCGGTGGGCACGGCCTCCCCGGTCACCCTGGGCCCGAATTACACGGGACTCCTGGACGAGCTCCGCCTGTCCTCCCTCTGGGTGGAGCGTCCCAACCTGGGCAGGTACGGCCTCGAACCGGGTTCGGCGGTCTCGCCCCTGGTGGACCTTGGATGGAACAACACCCGCCTCAGGTCCATCGACGCCGAGATCCGCACCCCCGGGGAATCGGGAGCCGCCTTCTTCTACCGCACCGGGGATTTCCCGGAGACCTGGAGGGAGGACTTTCCGGAGTGGAAGCCCTTCCGTCCCGGCGGAGCCCTTCCGGATACCGCCCGGGGGCGCTACGCCCAGGTCCGGGTCGAGCTCTACCCGGATCCCCGGGGTGCCGACGGTCCGATGCTCTCCTCGATCACCCTGCGCTACCTGCCCGATCCGCCGCCTCCTCCGCCGGGAGAGGTTCTGGCCGTGCCCGGGGACGGCAGGATAACGGTCCGGTGGAGCCGTGTGCCCGAGGCGGACTTGGCGGGATACCTGGTCTACTACGGAACCGTACCCGGGGATTATTACGGCCGGGAGGCGGTCCAGGGGCCGTCACCGGTGGACGCGGGCGATACCGTATCGATCACCCTGACGGGCCTCGCGAACGGAAGGCTGTATTATTTCACGATAGCCTCCTATGATTCCGTCCTGCCCCGCAGGCCCGGGGAATTCTCCAAAGAGGTCTCCGCACGACCCGCGAGGGCTGTCCCTTGACCGCCCCCCACGCGTCCTCGGACGTCCTGGAACGCGCCCGGAACGCCCTCCGCCTTCGGGATTTCGAGGCCGCGGAGCGTCTGGCCCGCAACTACCTGATCCAGAAGCCCGAGTCCCGGGACGCCCGCTTCGTCCTGGGCACGGTCTACCTCCGGACCAACCGGTTCGAGCCCGCCCTGGGAGCCTTTGCCGCCATCGTGGAGCGGGACGCCAAGGATGTCCGGGCCCTGGACAACCTGGGCACCGTGTACCTGCGCCTGGGCCGCCTGGATGACGCCCTTGCCGCCCTGGCACGGGGTCTGGAACTCGCCCCGGAGGACCCGGAGCTCCTCTTCAACGAGGGTAGCGTTTACCGCCAGATGGGCAACCTCAAGGCCGCGGAGATGTCCTTCGCCCGGGCGGTGGAGAAGGATCCCCGGCATGTCCTGGCCATCAATTCCCTGGGCACCGTGCATATGGCCCGGGGGGACTATGAAAAGGCCGTCAAGATGTTCTGGAAGGGCCTGGCGGTGGACCAGAACTATCCCTCCTTCCATTTCAACCTGGGTATCTCCTACGAAGCCATGGGAAAGGCGGAGGACGCCCTCCGGGAATACGAGCAGGCGGTTAAGGCCCGGCCGGGCTGGACGGAGGCCATGAACCGGTACGGCCTGGCCTTGGCCCGCAACGGGAAGACCCGTCAGTCCACGGACATTTTCCATCAGGTCCTGGCCGTTTCGCCCCGGAACGCGGAAGCCCGGAACGGCCTGGGCATCGCATACGCGGAGGCCGGGAAGGTCGACGAGGCCATCCGGGAATACCGGGCGGCTCTGGAGGCCGATCCGGGCTTCCTGCAAGCCGCCGAGAACATCGAGCGCCTATTGGAGCAGAGCGGCCGCAAGGCGGAAGCCCTCCAGGAGATCCAGGCCCTCGTAGAGGTGATGCCCGACAACATGGGCTTAAGGCTCCGGCTGGCCCGGCTCTACCGTACCCTGGGGTACAACGACAAGGCCCGTGACACGGTCGTGGAGATACTCCGCCGCAGTCCCGGAAACCTGGAAGCCCTCAAGCTCTACGGCCTCCTGCTGAAGGCCCTGGGGGAGGACGGGAAGGCGGAGAAGATCTTCCGCAAGGTCGTCTCCCTGGATCCCAAGGAGATAGGGTTCCGGATCGAACTGGCACGGATCTATCGGGAAGAGGGCCGGCCGGACGACGCCGTCAAGGAGATGGAGCTCTTCCTGAAGGCCCGGCCCGGCAATCCCGAGGCCCGCCTTGAACTGGCCCGGGCCCGGGCCGCCCGGGGGGACCGGACCCACGCCAAGACCATCCTGGAAGAGTTGACCCGGGAACGCCCCGACGACTCGGAAGCGTGGCTCGAACTTTCCGCGGTCTACCGGGCCCTGGGGGAAAAGGAAAAGGCGGTGGCCGCCGCGGACCGCCTGGTGAACATCCAGGGCCGACGGGGCAAACCCGAGGACATGGACGAGCTGGAAGGTTCCCTGGATCTGTATGAAAAGGCGGTCGGGGCCTATTCCCAGGACGTCCGGGACGCCTGGGACCGGAACATCCGGATACTCAAGGACAACCTTCTGGCCGAGGAAGGCGGGTCCGCTCCCGGGGAGCCCACCCTGGAAGAGAGGATGGAAGCCATCCTGGCCCTGGCCTCCGCGGAGCCCATTCCGGTGGACGAGGCGGAGGAACTCATTTTCCTGGAGGAGTACGAGGAGCCCCTGCCCGAGGAGGAGATGCCCCTGGATTCCGTCGGCCTGGAGGAGGAAGAGGAAGAGCCCCTCGGCGAGGACGAACGGCTCCTGGCGGGCCAGGAACTCTACGCGGATTCGTCCCAGGGAGGCGGCGGCGGGGACGGCCGGGGCGAGGAAGGGTCCGGCAGGGATGCCGGTTCCAGGCCTTCGGATTACCCGGAGCCCTACGCCCCGGAAGCCCGGAGACCCGAGCCGCTTCCTCCCCAGTCCCCTCCTTACCAGCCCCCCGCCTATCCTCCCCAGCCCTATCCGCCTCCGTCCTATCCGCCCCAGGCTTACGCTCCCCAGGCCCAGCCCGCGCCGCAGCCCATGCCTCCGGCGCCCCAGGCCCAGCCC
>JBGSPT010000444.1:0-8320 GCA_041738475.1 Treponematales bacterium | reverse complement strand
GACCAGCGACCACCTCATCGAACCGGTATCCGCCTTCGCGGCGGACGCGGCCAAGGCGGAAGCCCTGGCCGCCGCGGGCAACCTGGTCTGCTTCGGAATACCGCCCCGGTACGCGGCCACGGGTTACGGCTACGTGGAGGCGGCCCAAGCCCTGGGACCGGGCTTCCGGGCCGCGGGTTTCCGGGAAAAGCCGGATGCCGCCACCGCGGAGCGTTTCCTGGCTGCGGGCAGGTATTTCTGGAACAGCGGCATGTACGCCTTCCGTTCGGACTTCCTGCGCCGGGAGATGGAAACCCACGCCCCGGGCGTAGCCCGGGCCTTCGACGCCCTGATCGATCGTCCCCGGGAGGTCGAGCGGGGGGGCGTCCGGATCTTGGAAGCCTGGGAAGGCCTCGAGGAGGCCTACGAGCGGGCGCCCTCGGTCTCCCTGGACTACGCGGTCAGCGAGAAATGCGCATCCGTGGCCCTGGTCCCGGCTTCCTTCTCCTGGGAGGATGTGGGCTCCTGGGACGAGATGGCTCGCCTCTTCCCCGAGGGCTCCGGAAACGCCGTCCCGATCGATTCCGGGGGCTGCTTCGTGTACTCCGACATCCCCGTTGCCCTCTGCGGGGTCTCGGACCTGGTCGTGGTCATCCGGAACGGCGCCGCCCTGGTGCTGAAAAAAGGGTCTTCCCAGCTGGTCAAGCAGGCCGTGGAGCGGCTGAAAAACGAGGGAAGACAGAATTTACTCTAAAATTGGTAAGATTTCCGGATCCGGACCCCGGGAGCGTGAAAAAAAAGTTGTCATTTCGAGACGGTGAGCGTACAATAGAACCACTCTTTTCAATGCCATAAGGAGGCATGAATGAAACGTGTTCTGTTGGTTATGCTCGCGTTGCTCGCGGTAGCCGGGATCGTCGGCGCCCAGAGCAAGGGCCAGGAGATCATCATGGTCAACGGCGCCGAGCCCCAGACGCTCGACCCGCACCACATCGAGGGCGTTCCCGAGCACCGGATCTACATGGCCCTCTTCGAGGGTCTCACGATCCATGACCCCAAGACCAACCGGGCCATCCCGGGCATCGCGGAGAAATGGACCTTCTCCAAGGACTATGCGACCGTCACCTTCAAGCTCCGCAAGAGCGTATGGTCCGACGGCACCCCCCTGACCGCCAAGGATTTCGTGGAGTCCTGGAAGCGCAAGCTCGACCCGAACGAGGCCGCCCAGTACGCCGACCTCCTCTATGTCGTGGCGGGCGCCCAGGAGTACAACACCGGCAAGGCCGGCCCCGAAGCCCTCAAGATCCGCGCCGTGGATGACTACACCTTCGAGGTCAAGCTGGTCGGCCCGACCCCCCACTTCCCCGACATGGTGGCCCACTACGCCTTCGCCGCGGTCCCGATGCACGCCGTGAAGAAGTTCGGCCTTGACTGGGTCAAGCCGGCCAACTTCGTCGGCAACGGCCCCTTCACCCTCCAGGAGTGGCGGCCCCAGGAACGCCTGGTCTTCACGCGGAACTCCAAGTACTGGGACGACAAGAGCGTGAAGCTCCAGAAGATCACCCTCCTGCCGATCGACGACCTGTCCACGGCCTACCAGATGTACAAGGCCGGCCAGGCGGACTGGATCGACGCCGTTCCCCTCGAGCTCATGGACGAGATCAAGCTCCGGAAGGACTTCCAGAACGCCCCCTACTACGGGACCTACTACTACATCGTCAACGTGACCCGGAAGCCCCTGGACGACCCGAGGGTCCGCAAGGCCCTGTCCATGGCCTTCGACCGCCAGGCCCTGGTGGACAAGGTCACCAAGGGCGGGCAGTTCCCGGCCTTCACCTTCGTCCCCCCCAGCTCCGGCTTCAAGCCCCCCAAGGGCCTGGGCTACAACATCGAGCAGGCCAAGAAACTCCTCGCCGAAGCCGGCTATCCCGACGGCAAGGGCTTCCCGACCTTCCAGATCCTGTACAACACCAGTTCCGGCCACCAGCGCATCGCCGCCTTCATCCAGGAGGAGTGGAAGCGCAACCTGGGCATCAACGTCACCCTGATCAACCAGGAGTGGAGCACCTACCTGGACACCAGGAGCCAGAGCCACGACTTCGACATCGCCCGTGCGGGCTGGATCGGCGACTACCTCGATCCATCCACCTTCTCGGACATGTGGGTCATCGACGGGACCCAGAACGACGGCCTGTACAACAGCAAGGAATACACGGACCTGATCTTGAAGGCCCGCACTCAGTCCGGCGCGACCCGCATGAAGACCCTCATGCAGGCCGAGGATGTGCTCATCATGAAGGACCACGCGATCATCCCGATCTACTTCTACACCACCCAGAACATGATCGACCTGGACAAGTGGGGCGGCTGGTACAAGGCTCCGCTCGGATCGCACCACTGGAAGTTCATCTACCGGAAGTAAGGGTCCGGAAGCGAAGGATACTAGCCGTATCGTGAAGATAGGGTTATAATCCGACCGAATAAGCGGAGTACACGAGAGTGTACTCCGCTTTTTTTATCCCCCGATCCCTGCGCCGGCACGGGTACCCGAGCCCGGACGGCGTATACCACAAGGAGCGCAACCGAATGGCAAGATTCTTCATTCGGCGCCTGCTGAGCCTCGTCCCGACGCTGTTCATCATCGTGACCCTCAGCTTCTTCCTCATCCGGGTGGCCCCCGGGGGTCCGTTCAACCGGGAACGGGACATGCCCGAAGCCATCCTCCAGAACATCCTGAAGCGGTATCACATGGACGAACCCCTCTTCAAACAGTACACCCGGTACCTGGGCGACCTCATGAGGTGGGACTTCGGACCCTCCCTGAAGTACCGGGACCGGTCGGTGAACGAGATGATCGACAACGGCCTTCCCGTCTCCGCCGTCCTGGGCCTCACCTCCCTGTCCCTGGCCGTGATCCTCGGGGTGAGTGTGGGAATCGTCTCCGCCTTGAAGCAAAACAAGTGGCCCGATTACGCGGCCATGTCCATGGCGGTGGTGGGTATCTCGGTCCCCCTCTTCGTTGTGGGACCGGTCCTGCAGATGATCTTCGCGATCTGGCTGAAATGGCTGCCGCCTGGCCAATGGATCTCGGACCACGGAATCAAGGCCGTGATCCTGCCCGCCGTGACCCTTTCCTTCCCGTTCTTCGCTTACATCGCACGACTTACCCGGGCCTCGGTCCTGGAGGTCCTGCGGTCCGACTACATCCGAACCGCCCGGGCCAAGGGCCTCAAGGAATCCGTGGTTATCGCCAAGCACGTCCTGAAAGGGGCCCTCCTGCCCGTGGTCACCTACCTGGGACCCGCCCTCGCAGGCATCGTGATCGGGTCCGTGGTGGTGGAGACGGTATTCGTTGTACCCGGCATCGGTAAGCCCTTCGTGCAGTCCGCCATCAACCGGGACTACACCCTGATCATGGGCGAGGTGATCGTCTACTCCATCATCCTCGTGTGCGCCAACCTGATCGTGGATCTGGTCTACGGGCTGCTCGATCCGCGCATCTCGTACAAGTAGGAGCCCCTATGTCTATTACCGACAAGACCGAAGACGCGGTCAACGAATTCAACCAGTACGTGAAGCCCGTTTCCCTCTGGGCGGACGCCTGGAAGCGCCTCCGAAGGAACCGGATGGCCGTCATCTCCCTGTGGATCGTCGGCTTCTATCTCCTGGTGGTGCTCTCCGCCCCGCTCCTGCAGTCCGCGGGCATCCTCTACAGCTACACGGAACAGATCATAGACCATCAGAACCTGCCCCCCTCCTTCAAGCCCGCCGGAGAAATCGTGATCGAGCGGATGGAGGTGCGCATCATCCAGCTGGAGGAATCGATCGCCGCGCGTGAAGACGAGGATTCCGGCGTCACCTTCGGAGCGGGCACGGGTTTCGATTTCGGCCCCGCCCCGGAGATCGAGTTCGACGAGGGAGTCGAGGGAGACCAGCCCGATGAAGTCACCGGCGAAATGTACGAGGAGGAACTGGACGAGGATTTCCAGTCCGACTTCGCGGGATTCGGCGTGGTGGATTCGGTGTCCGACGAACTGAACCGCCTAAAGGCGGACGTGGAAATGCTTCGCGAGACCATCCACACCGACCCCGTGCACAGCAAGGTCTACATCCTGGGCACCGACGACCTGGGGCGGGACATGCTGGCCCGGGCCATCTACGGCGGCCGGATCTCCATCATGATCGGAATCGTGGGCACCCTGACGGCGGTGCTGATCGGCATCCTGATCGGATCCATCTCGGGATACCTCGGAGGCATGACGGACAACTTCCTGATGCGCTTCGTGGACATCATGTACTCCCTGCCCTACATGCTGGTGGTCATCATTATAATGTCCATCGCGGGCAACAAGGGACGGGGCAGCATCGTGATCCTCTTCGTGGCCATCGCCCTGATCTCCTGGCTGACCATAGCCCGGGTGGTCCGGGGCCAGATCATCAGCCTCAAGAACAGCGAGTTCGTGGAGGCCGCGCGCTCCATGGGCGCGGGCACCCCCCGCATCATCTTCCGGCATCTGTTGCCCAACACCCTGGGGGTGATCATCGTCTTCTCCACCCTCCTCATGCCCAGCTTCATCATGCAGGAGAGCTTCCTCTCCTTCCTGGGCCTGGGCGTGTCCGCTCCCCAGGCGTCCTGGGGGACCCTGGTCAGCGAAGGCGTGCGGGGAATGGAGCTCCGGGCGTGGCAGCTCTTTGTGCCCGCCATCTCCATGACCCTGTTCCTGTTCTGCATGAACTTCCTGGGCGACGGCCTGCGGGACGCGTTGGATCCGCAGAGCAAGAACCGGGGCTAATCCTCGAAGGAGAGTACCGAATGACCGAAGACGTCATCCTGCAGGTCAAGGACCTGAAGACATATTTCAAGCTCGACGAGGGGCTCCTCAAGGCCGTGGACGGGGTCTCCTTCGATCTCCGCAAGGGAGAGACCCTGGGGATCGTGGGCGAATCCGGCTCCGGAAAGAGCGTGACCAACCTGGCGGTGATGAAGCTGATCCCCGTGCCACCGGGGCGCATCGCCGGGGGCGAGGTCCTCTTCCAGGGCAAGGACATCCTCAAGATGCCGGACGAGGAGATCCGCCACATCCGGGGCAACAAGATCTCCATGATCTTCCAGGACCCCATGACCAGCTTGAACCCCTTCCTCCGGATCTCGACCCAGATGATCGAGACCATCGTCCTGCACCAGGGCATGACCAAGAAGGACGCCAAGGACAAGTCCATCGAGATGCTCAAGCTCGCGGGCATCCCCTCCCCGGAAAAGCGGATCGACAGCTACCCCCACCAGTTCTCCGGCGGTATGCGTCAGCGGGTCATGATCGCCATGGCCCTGTCCTGCAACCCCGAGGTACTGATCGCCGACGAGCCCACCACGGCCCTGGACGTCACAATCCAGGCCCAGATCCTGGAGCTGATCAAGGACCTGACCGCCCGGCTGGGAACCGCGGTGATCCTGATCACCCACTCCCTGGGGGTGGT
Organism: Treponematales bacterium; assembly: GCA_041738475.1. GTDB lineage: Bacteria > Spirochaetota > Spirochaetia > Treponematales > UBA12059 > JAAYUR01. The sequence goes on along the minus strand of JBGSPT010000444.1, from coordinate 2,866 downwards.
GGCGGGGATGTGCGACAACATCAACGTCATGTACGCGGGCCGCATCGTGGAGCGGGGCAGCGCGGACGAGATATTCGGGGACCCGAAACACCCCTACACCCAGGGGCTCATCAAGAGCGTGCCGCGCCTGGACAAGGCCACCCAGCAGAGGCTCTTCTCCATCAAGGGCCAGCCGCCCAACGTGATCAACCTCCCGGACTGCTGTCCCTTCTACCCCCGTTGCGACAAGGCCCTGGACATCTGCAAGATCAAGTATCCCGCGACGGCGGAGCTGTCGAAGGGACGCAACGTGGCCTGCTGGCTCTACACGGAGGGGAAATAGCATGAACGACAACAACCTGCTGGAGGTCCGGGGCCTCAAGATGCATTTCCCCACCCACCAGGGTTTCCTCTGGACCCGGAAAAAGGGCTTCATCTACGCCGTGGACGGGGTCGACTTCTCGATCCGCAAGGGGGAGACCCTCGGCCTGGTCGGGGAGTCCGGATGCGGCAAGTCCACCACCCTGCGCGCCATCGCCCAGCTGTACAAACCCACCGCCGGGGAGGTGGTGCTGAAGGGACAGGAGCTCACGAAGGCCTCGAAGCAGGACCTTCTGGCCGCCCGCAAGAACATGCAGGTGGTGTTTCAGGATCCCTACGCCTCCCTGAACCCCCGCATGACCACCGGCGCGATCATCGCGGAGCCCCTGCGCATCTTCAAGCAGAGGGGCCTTCTGGACATCTCGGACAAGGAGATGGACGCCCGGGCGGAACAGCTCATGGAGCGCGTCGGGCTTTCCCGGTTCTTCAAGAACCGCTACCCCCACGAGTTCTCCGGAGGACAGCGCCAGCGTATCGGCATCGCCCGCGCCCTGGCCCTCAAGCCCGAACTGGTGCTCTGCGACGAACCGGTCTCCGCCCTGGACGTCTCCATCCAGGCCCAGATCCTGAACCTCTTCAAGGATCTTCAGGAGGAATTCGGACTCACCTACCTATTCATCGCCCACGACCTTTCGGTGATCCAATACATCTCCGACCGGGTCGCGGTCATGTACCTGGGGGTTATCGTGGAGACCGCCAAGTCCGGCGAGCTATACAAGTCGCCCATGCACCCCTACACCCAGGTGCTCCTTTCAGCGGCCCCCATCCCGGATCCCAAGATCGAGAAGAAACGCCAGCGGATCATCCTGACCGGCGACGTGCCGTCCCCGGACAAGGCCCGCACGGGCTGCTACTTCTACGACCGCTGCTCCAAGCGGATGGACAAGTGCCGGGACAACCTCCCCCGACTCCAGGACGCAGGTACGGATCACCAGGTTGCATGTTTCCTATACCATGAGCCGGAAGGTAAATAGAATTTTATAAGAGTGTGATCCGTACCTGCGTACGGAAATTCGACGAAGGGGCGCTCAGGCGCCCCTTCGTTGCCGTCAGGCGCCCTCGGCGCCTGACGAGACACCAAGTTGCCTGCTTCCTGTATCATGAACCGGACAACAAATAGAATTTATCAAGGTATAATCCGTACCTGCGTACAGTGATTCGACGAAGGGGCGCAAATGCGCCCCTTCGCCGTCTTCAGGATCGCAGTTCGAGGCCGGTCCGCTCCGCGATTCTGCGAGCGTAACCCAGGATCCGATCCCGATTCCGGGCCGGAACCTTGTCCACGGCGTAGTCCGAGCCGTCCCGGGCCCTCAGCACCAGGATAAGGTAGGGACGCTTCCAAAGCGTCCTCTTGCGGGCATAGGGATCCGGCGGATCCCCCGCCAGGGCCCGGGCGTTTTCCCGGACCTCGTCCTCCGAGCCCGGCACGGTTCCGCGGACGTGGGGCACCAGGCTGAGGGCTTCCAGGGATTCCCGATCCAGCCTGAGCCTGCGCACGGCGAAGAGCACCCCGACGGCGTGCTCCGCCCCGACGGGTCCGAAGGTCCACCGCTCCTCGTAGAGGACTCCGAAGGCGGAGAGGGCCAGGAGCAGCCAGGCTACGACGGAAGGGGCCTCGGCCTGGGCGGACAGGGTCCAGGACAGGATGCCGAATATGCCAGCCGCAAGAACACGGTACCAGAGGGCGATACCGTACCGCAGCCTTCCGTCCCGTGTTTCCGTAAGGGTGAAGGGCAGTTCCATGGCTCAAGGGTACACCGGGGCATCCGAATCGGCAAGGAGGAAAGCCCGAACGCCTTGCCCCGGACCGTCCTATCGCTATACATTGAGCCCATGCGTTTCTCCGCCCTCCTGCTCGTGCTGGAAACCCTAGTGCTCGCGGCCCCGATCTGCGCCCAGGGCGGGCAGGCGCCCGGCTCGGCCGCCCCGAAGGCGGCGGGGATGCCCGCGGTTCCTGCGGAAATACGCCAGGGAGACGCACTCCTCATCTGGATGCCCGCTCCGGCCGCGGCCTCCGAATATGCGGGAGAGGCGATTCTCCGCTCCCCCGAAGGAACCCCTTTCCAGCGATCCCCCGCGGTCCTCGTGCCGGGCCCCTCGGATCCGGGCCGGACCCTCTTCATCTTCGGCATCCCCATGGATGCGGCTCCGGGGAACTATACCGTGGAGGTGCAGGGTCTGCGTTCCGGTCTTCCAGGTTCGTCCTCCCATCCGTTGACCGTCCTCCGCCGGGACTACATTGCCGAGGATATACCTTTGAACCAGGACCTTTCGAGCCTGCGAACGGAGCCCAGCCCCCGTAAGGAGGAGGAAGCCCGGGTCTACCTGGAGATCCTGGGCCGCTCCGATCCCGGCGGGATCTGGCTGGACGGGCCTTTCCTCCGGCCCGTAGCCTCGGAGCGCCGCACCAGCCGTTTCGGGGACCGGCGGCGCTACCTCTACGCTACGGGCGGGACCGCCGCCGCGGTGCACGCGGGGATCGACTTTGCCGCGCCCACTGGAACCC
>JBGSPT010000356.1:0-1857 GCA_041738475.1 Treponematales bacterium | reverse complement strand
CGGCGGCGGCATCGGGGCTGGCGGCTCCGATCCTTCCGGACGAGGACTTCCAGCTCCCCGAAATTCCGCCGGAGCCGGATAATCTCCCTTCCCGAGCGGCCTTCGCGCCCGGTCCTGCATCGCCGGAGCGGAAGGCTCACTCCGCTTCCGGAACGGAACCCGGGGCGGCGGGAATGCCTGCCCACCCCAAGGGTCTCTACTCCCCCGAGTCCGGACTGGGCTGGTCCGAGTACCTGCCGGAGCGCCTGGGCGCGGAACTCTCCCGCGCGGCTTCCTTCGAGCAGGACCTCGTTCTCCTGGAACTTTCCCACGAGGGCATATCCAGGGAATCCGCGTCCTACCGTGTGATACTCCGCATCCTGCTGGAGTTCTTCACCTTCCGGGACCTGGCGTTCGAACAGGGGCCTTTCGGGTTGGCCGTGGTCCTGCCGAACATCGACTCCGAACACGCCCTTCGCATGGCGGAGGAGTTTCTGAAGAAGGTGACCGCCCTCCTCCGGGAGGAGGGGGACGCCTCGGACTACCGGAAGCTGTTCATGGGACTGTCCTCCCGTTCGGGAAGGCTCGTGGACGCGGAACGGGTCATCACGGAAGCCCGGGCCGCCTTGACCCGGGCCCGGGAAGAAGGGGATTCGAGGATCGTCGCCTTCAAGGCGGACCCGAACAAGTACCGGAACTATATCTCGGCCCGTTCCTGAGGACTCTTCGGTTCAAAATTCGGCAGCCGCCGGGTCCGCGTCCCGCCTTCCGGGATCAGGGCCGGTTCGCCAGCTCTTCCGGATTTTTCAGGAGTCCCCTCAGGGTCCACGAGTCCATGCGGAGGTTCCTGCCCGAGCCGGCAAGGGCGGCAAGGTATCCGCCTTCCGGGTCCGGATCGCCCGAGATCCTCAGACTGCGAAGGGACCCTCCCCCCAGTTCCAGCTCCACCCGCAGGCCCCCTGCCGTACCGGCCGGCGGCCCTTCGACCGAAAAATCTTCGGCCTCCGCGCTCATCCAGGACCGGACGAGCCGAGCCGCAGCCGCCGCGTCCAGGTCCGAAATCTGCGGGCTTTCCCACCCCCGGGACAGACTGCGCTCCAGGCGATAATCCGCGCGAAAGTCGGCGCCGTCCGCGAACCGGAGGGTTCCGTATATCCGGAGGCTCTGAAGATCCTCCGTGGGTACGGGTTCTCCGAAAACCCGGAGATCCAGCCAGGCCTCCCGGCCCGAAGGAAGCCGTGATCCTACGGCCGCGGGAGCCGCCAGACCGCGGGGGCTGTCCCCCTTCCTGAGATACACCCGGGAACCGTCGGGGGAGTATTTCCCGACCCGGAAATCCGCAGCGGCCTCTCCGTCCCGGAGGAAAAGCCGGACCCTCCGGGCGGATCCGTCGTCCAGGCCGAGAGCCTCCCAGGAGGATTCGGAGCGGGAGGTTTCCGCTAGGGATCCCACGGACCGGAGGGTGTCCAGGTATGCCTCGATCCGCTCGGTCCGGACGGGAAGAGGAAGGCCCCCGTCCTCCAGGGTCCATGCGGCTCCGAGACGCCGGAAGACCAGGGATCCCCCGGGACCCGACATTTCCAGCACGTGGATCTCCGCGGGGTCGAGGCCGAGAAGGCTTCCCCGGGATTCCCGGGATCGCCGCGCCTCCGGGGAAAACACCGTGCCTGCGACGAGGAGGAGGGCCAGGACCGCGGCTGCCGCGGTCAACGCCCGTGCCTTGCCGCGAAATCCGGTCATGCGGCCCTCCCCGCCTTCTCCGCCCTGGAACGGCGGACGGCCCGCAGGAGGGCGAAGAGGCCAGCCAGGGCCGGCACCAGGAGGATGTTCAGCAGATAGACGGCTCCGACAACCCGGCGCCGGACGTCCTCGTCCTCG
>JBGSPT010000296.1:0-18886 GCA_041738475.1 Treponematales bacterium | reverse complement strand
ATCCCCAGCCCCGCGGGCATGACCCGGGCTGCCGCCGACCGGGTCGCGGAGATCCTCGGGGACTGCGGATTCACCTCCGAACGGAGCGCCAAGGGCTCGGTGCTCTGCCGGGTCTCCGACGGCGGGGATCCCCTGGTGCTGGCGGCCCACGTGGACACCCTGGGTGCCGTGGTCCGGTCGGTCAAGCCGAACGGACGGCTCCGGTTTTCCAAGATAGGCGGCTACCCCGACATCTACCTGGCCACGGAGACGTGCAGGATCCATGCCCGATCGGGCGGGACCTTCACCGGAACCTTCCAGCCCCTGGACGCCTCGGTGCACGTCAACGCCAAGCTCAAGGAGAGCCGCATCGAGGAGGACGGCCTGGAGATCCTCCTGGACGAGGACGCCCCGAACCGGGATGCGGTCCTTGCCCTGGGAATCGCCCCGGGGGACATCGTCAGCATCGACGCCCGGCCCGTCCTGACGGAATCGGGCTTTCTGAAGAGCCGGCACCTGGACGACAAGGCCGGCTGTGCCGTCCTCCTGGCCCTGGCCCGGATGATATCGGAAGGCGAGGTCCGCCCGTCCCGAAGGCTCTACCTCCTGTTCACCGCCTACGAGGAGGTCGGACATGGGGGAGCCGTGATACCCGGGGACTGCGTGGAGGCGATCAGCGTGGACATGGGGGCCGTCGGGGACGACCTGGGCTGTACGGAGCGCATGGTTTCCATCTGCGCCAAGGATTCCGGAGGGCCCTACGACTGGGACGTCACCAACGCCCTGGCCTCCGCGGCCCGGAAGGCGGGATGTCCCTTCGCGGTGGACGTCTATCCCCACTACGGATCCGACGTGGAGGTCAGCCTGGCCGCGGGTTACGACATCCGGCACGGTCTGGTCGGCCCGGGGGTCTACGCCAGCCACGGCTACGAGCGCACCCACGTGGATGCCCTCCGGAACACCCTCCTGCTGCTTTCGGAGTACCTGGCCCCGGCGCGGCCGTAGGGCTACTGGCCGGCCGCACTTGCCCAATCCCGAAAACCGGGACATACTGCCGGGCATGGACAACTACAAGGAAGCGCTTTCGGACCCCTTCGCCGGGGAACTGGCCGAACGCCTGGTACGGTACGCCCGGATCGAGACGACCAGCGACCGGCATGTCGAGGACATCCCCTCCACCCCGACCCAGTGGGACCTGGCCCGGATTCTCCGGAAGGAACTCCAGGACCTCGGATGTGCCGACGTCGCCCTGGACGACCACTGCTACCTCTCCGCCCGGCTCCCCGCTACACCCGGGTACGAGGACAGGCCCTCCGTCGGGTTCATGGCCCACATGGACACCGCCAGCGACGTCACCGCCAAGGACGCCAAGCCCCGTATCGTGAAGGACTACGACGGGAAGGCCCTGAAGCTCTCGGACGAGCATACCCTGGATCCCGCGGTCTACCCGGACCTGGCGGAGCACGCGGGGGACACCCTGATCGTCACGGACGGAACGACCCTCCTGGGGGCGGACGACAAGGCTGGAGTGGCGGAAATCCTGACCGCCCTCCGGCACCTCATCGCCCACCCCGAGCTCGCCCACGGACAGGTCGAGGTCTTCTTCACCCCCGACGAGGAGACCGGCAAGGGCATGAACCTCTTCCCCCTGGCGAATGTCCGCTCCGTCGCCTGCTATACCCTGGACGGCGGCAAGATGGGGGAGATCGAGGCGGAATGCTTCACCGCCTACGCGGCCAAGCTGAGCTTCAAAGGGTATGTCATCCATATCGGGTCGGCCCGGGGAAAGCTGGCCAACGCCACCGCCATGGCGGCCTCCTTCGTATCCATGCTGCCCCGGGCGGAGAGCCCCGAGTCGACGGACGGATGGTACGGCTACTACTGCCCCATCGAGATCCGGGGGACCCTGGAAAGCGCCTCCCTTGAGGTCTACCTTCGGGACTTCACGGACGAGGGCATGAACCGCCGGATCGAGACGGTCAAGGACTTGGCCAAGGCCGTGGAAGCCCAGTTCCCGGGGGGCTCCGTGGACGTGGAGGTCAAAAAGCAGTACGTGAACATGCGCAAGAAACTGGACGAGCGGCCCGAGGTCCTAGAGCGCCTGGTCCAGGCCTGCAAGGACGTCGGGATTCCCCCGGTGATCAAGCCGATCCGGGGGGGCACCGACGGAGCCCGGCTGACGGAGATGGGCATACCCACCCCGAACATCTTCACCGGGGGCTACAACTACCACTCCCGCTACGAATGGGCCAGCCTTTCCGAGATGGTCATGACGGTCCGGACGGTGCTCCGCCTGATCCGGCTCTGGGCGGACTAGCTTCGGGGCTGTCCAATAGAAAACCGACCTATTGGACACCCAGAACCTCTACACCCGCCACGGATACGCGGCGGGCGGCCTCGTCGATCTCCAGGGTGACCCTGCCGGATATCCCCCGGGCGGGGCCGTATCCCGCCGCAAGCTCGTCCAGGGTAAGCCTCTGGCCGGGCACGGCCGGGAAGAGGGCCTCAGAGACCGCATAGGCGATTCCGTTGGGCATCCCGTCGGAACCGAATATCAGGTCCCGGCCCGGCTCGAACCTCGCCCGGTCGATGAGCATCCGGAAGGGATTGTTGGCCTCCAGGTACTCCCGGGGCAGACGGTCGGCGTAGTCCCGGGAATCGCTGGAGAAATTCGGCTGCATGGAAAGGACCACGCCGAGATCCCGGGCCCGAAAGGCCTGGTCCGGGGTTATCATCTGGGCGTGCTCCAGCCGGACGAGTGGGACGGCCGGTCCCCGGGACCGCCGGGCTTCCAGGGTCCGGAGGAGTTGGTCCACGGCTAGCTCGCCGATGGCGTGAACCGCCAAGTCGGCACCCCGGTCCGCCGCATCCTCGACCTTCTCGGCCAGGGCTTCGTCGGAGTAGGCCAGGAAGGAGGTCCCCGGTCCTATCCAGGGCCCCCGGATCGCCGCGCTTCGGGCCCCCAGGGCTCCGTCCAAGAAAAGCTTGATCCCCGCGCATCCCGCCCGGAGCTCCGGAGCCAGGGCCCGGAAGAGCTCCGGGGCCGCCCAGTTCCTAATCCGGTCCGCGGCTCCGGGCCCGAGGTTGACCTCCAGGGCCGCCCGGGTCGGGACCGTGAGATCGTCGGAGGATCCGAAGCCCAGGTCGGTAAGTCCGTCCTGCACCGCGGAGAGTTTCTCCCCGGACACGCCGGCCAGGTCGCAGTAGGCCGCGAAGACCACGGGTACGTGGGATTCGAGCCAGGGTACGTCACCCCTTCGGGAGGCCAGCTCCGGGGCGGATCCTTCCAGAAAGGGCAGTCCCGAGTCGGAGACCGCGAAGCCATGGAGGGAGAAATTCACGATAAGCACCGGCGGAAGCGAACCCAGCTCCCCGGGCCCCAGGGGCAGGAGGTTGGTCTTCCACCCCCGGACCACGGACAGCCGGTCCCGCGGCAAGGCCCGGAGGAGCCGCAGGGCCTCCTCGGCCGAAAGCCCGGCCAAGTCCGAACATCGGGACAGGGCGGCGTAGAGACTCGCATGGTTATGGTTGTCGTGTAGAAGCGGAATCGTCGCACGTCGCATGCCCGAACGATAGCCTGCCCCGCGGTCCTTGGCAAGGCGATTGGAGGCGAGGCGGTTCGCGCCCGGAGGATTCCGGTAACCCGGACCCGGAACGGGTGTCCGATCCGCACCGGACCCCCCGCAGCTCAGGACCGGAGCCCCCCCACCGTCCGGAGCATCCTCAGCATGGAAGCCTTCACCGAGGCGTGGGCGGCCTCATTGGCGGCCACCGACGCGGGTTCCTGCCGGACCGCGCTGGGCGCAGGCAGGGACGCGGAGTCCCGGGTGACCATGGATCTGAGCTGTTCCGCCGAGAACTCCAGGTGGAACTGGAGGCCGAAGGTGCGGTCCCCGTATGAAAAGGCCTGATTGGGGCAGTGCTCCGTCCGGGCCAGGCGCACGGCCCCGGAGGGCAGGTCGAAGGCGTCGTTGTGCCAAAGGAATCCGAGCAGGGGATCGGGCAGGCCCTCGAAGAGGGGGGATGCCCTGCCCGCTTCGGTTTTTTCGATCTCCCAGTAGCCGAATTCGGGAACCGGGGTCTTGTAGACCCGGGCCCCCAACAGGCGGGCCAAGAGCTGACCCCCCAGGCAGATCCCCAGGAGCGGCACTCCCGCCTTGATCGCGGACTCCATGTACCGAAGCTCGTCCCGGATCCAGGGGTGCTTGTCGTCCTCGGTGGCATACATGTAGCCCCCGAACACGACCACCGCGTCGTAGGCGTCCGGCTCGGCGAGGCTGCCGCCCTCCGAAAAGAGGACCGTATCGAGCCGGGCGCCGGAGGCGGCCAGGTCGGCCTCGAAGTTGTAGGGCGAACGGGGAGGGCCGTGCCGGACCAGGAGGTATCTCATGGCCGCGGATTATACCGGCCTCCGGATGCCGGGGCAAGCGGACCGGAGACTGCGGCCTCCCTTGCGCGGCCCGGGCGGCGAAGTATACAATGCCGCCTCATGGAATACCTCAAGCGCACCACCACCTGCGGGGCCCTTCGCAAGGGCGACGCGGGACAGATCGTAGTACTGAACGGCTGGGTCCACCGCAAGCGGGACCACGGCGGCATCTCCTTCATCAACCTTCGGGACCGCTACGGGATCACCCAGGTCGTGGTGGACGCGGACGCAGGCGAGGCGCTGAAAGCGTCGGCGGCGGAGCTCAAGAACGAGTACTGCCTCTCCGTCCGCGGCAAGGTGCGTCCCCGACCCGAGTCAATGGTGAATCCCGACATGGCCACCGGGGAGATCGAGGTGGTCGTGAGCGAGCTCCAGATCCTGACCCGCTGCGATACCCTCCCCTTCCAGATCGACGAACGGACCGACGCCAAGGAAGAGACCCGCCTTAAATACCGCTACCTGGACCTCCGCTCCGAGGCCATGCAGTATCGGATGCGCCTGAGGCACGAGGTGGCCTTCGCGGTACGGGAACACCTCGCCTCCGAGGGATTCTACGAGATCGAGACTCCCACCTTCATCCGGTCCACCCCCGAGGGCGCACGGGACTACCTCGTACCCTCGCGCCTGTATCCCGGGAAGTTCTACGCCCTGCCCCAGAGCCCCCAGCTGTACAAGCAGATCCTCATGGTCTCGGGGATGGACAAGTATTTCCAGCTCGCCCGGTGTTACCGGGACGAGGACGCCCGGGGTGACCGTCAGCCCGAGTTCACCCAGATCGACATCGAGATGTCCTTCGTCAAGCGCGACGACGTCCTTTCCATGGTGGAGAGGCTCTTCGGCCATGTCTTCCGCAAGACCCTGGGGGAGGACCTGCCCGAGAAATTCCGGCGCCTGTCCTACGACGAGGCCCTGGAGCTGTACGGTACGGACAAGCCCGACCTCCGCTTCGGCCTGGAGATGAAGGATATCGGGGACATCGCCGTCCGCTCGACCTTCCAGGCCTTCAAGGACGCCCTGGCCGCGGGAGGCGCCGTCAAGGCCCTGGCGGCTCCGGGCAAGGCGGACTACTCGCGCAAGCAGATCGAGGAGCTCGAGGCCGCCGCAAAGGTCTACCGCGCCAAGGGCATGGCCTGGTTTAAACTCTCCGCCGGAGAAGGCGGCGCGGCCGCGCAACTCGAGGGCGGCGCCTCCAAGTTCTTCGCCGGCGAGGGCGCCCCGGCGGAACTCGCCTCGGAGCTTATTGCCGCCCTGGGGGCGAAGCCCGGGGACCTGGTCCTGATGGTCGCGGACGCCAAGCGCAAGGTCGCCTGCCAGTCCCTGGGAGCGGTCCGGTCCAAGCTCGGCAGGGACCTCGGACTCTGCGACCCCAAGCGCTTCGAGTTCGCCTGGATACTTGACTTCCCCATGTTCGAGTGGAACGAGGACGAGAACCGCTGGGAAGCGGCGCACCACATGTTCACCATGCCCCAGGAAAAGTACCACGCCACCCTGGAGTCCGACCCCGGACCCGTGAAGGGGGACCTCTACGACCTCGTCCTGAACGGGTACGAGCTCGCCTCGGGTTCCATCCGAATCCACGACCCGGAGCTCCAGAAGCGGGTCTTCCGGATCGTGGGCTTCTCCGAGGAGGACGCCCAGAAGAAGTTCGGCTTCCTGACCGAGGCCTTCAAGTACGGCCCACCGCCCCACGGCGGCATCGCCCCCGGCCTGGACCGCCTGGTCATGCTCATGGCCGGGGACACCTCCATCAAGGAGGTAATCGCCTTCCCGAAGAACTCCTTCGCCGTGAGTCCGATGGACGATTGCCCAAATGAAGTAGACCAGAAACAGTTGGACGAGCTACACATTCAGATTGTGAAGAAGGTTGATTCCTGAAATGCCCATGGTAATCGTAGTGCGGCCTTTGGCCGCACACGACAATCATTACCTCTCGATGAGCGTCGGGCCGACTGGCCCGCGCATGCCGCGGCGCGGCTTCGGGCCGCGCATGCAAATCCCTTCCATGGATGAACAATACGACTCTTTATGAATCATTGTAACAGGAACGGGTATTTGATTATTATTTTTGTATGATTCCCGACACTCCGGTCAATACGCCGAAGCCTGGCACTGCCCGTCCGATCCTGCGGATCCTGGTCTCCGGCCTCCTGACGGCGGCCGTTTTCGGGACCGCGGCCTCGCTCGGCTTGTCGGGCTTTGCGAGGGCGAGGGACGCAGCCGCCATGGCGGCAATCGGAGTCCCCGAACCCCTCCGGGGCCTTCCGGGCTACTCTCTGGAATCTCTGGAAGGGCCGATCCGGATCGGCATCCAACCGGGGCACTGGAGGATCGACGAGCTCCCGGACGAGCAGGCCCGGCTCCGGACCTCCACGGGTGCGGCATACGGATCCCTCCGGGAATTGGACCTGAATCTCGAGGTCTCCCGCATTCTCGTCGACCGCCTCGCCGCGGCGGGATACGCCGCCGAACTGGTACCGGCCGCCGTACCCGCCGGGTACCGGGCGGATCTATTCGTCTCGGTCCACGCGGATCGGGCGGACCGCCCGGATCGCAGGGGTTGGAAGCTCTCCCCCCCCTGGAGGCCTAGCCCGGAATCCCGGCGGCTTGCCAAAATAATGGCCGACGCCTTCCGGGCATCCGGATTGGCCGAGGATGTCGGGGGAGTCACGGCGAACATGCGCGGGTACTTCGGATTCTCCTGGTGGCGGTATTACAATGCCCTTTCCCCGTACACCCCCGCGGTCCTGGTGGAGATGGGTTTCCTGGGCAATCCCGAAGACCGGGCTCGGATGCGCGACAACCCCTCCCTGTACGCCGGCATCCTCTTCGAGGGCATACAATCTTTTTTGGCCGGAGCCGACCGGAACGACCTGGAATCCCTGGTTCCGGTCCTTTACCGGGGCCGGTCCGCCGGTCCGGGGGGAGCCTCGGGGCGGGCCTCGCCCTCCTTCGGTTCCGCAGTGCTGGAGCGTTACCCCTCGGGCCGCTACCTCAGCTTCGTGGATTCCGATGAAGGCGGCTGGTTCGAGGTGTTCTCCCGCCCCCTCCGGCGCGGCGTCTGGGTGCACGAGAGCGAACTGGACGGGGAATAGCGGTCCGGGCTCAAAGGAACAGGGACACCGCGCAGTAGACCAGCAGGACGGTCATGACAGCCTTGACGATCCCCGAGTGCCGGGAGAAGAGCCGGAGGAAGAGGGATCCGAAAAGGGCCCAGAGCATGTTCCCCGTGAAGCCCACGAAGGCCAGGAGCAGGGCGAAGGCGATCACCTGGGCCGGGGCCGAGAAATTGGGCAGGATGAACGAAGACATCGCCGTGATCCCGTAAATGAAGATCTTGGGATTCACGAACTGCAGGGCGAAGCCGTACCAGTACCCGCCCTTGGCCTCGCGGTCCGAGCCCCGGGGAGCGGGCTTCAGGGTCTTCCAGGCAAGGTACAGCATGTAGGCCGCGCCCAGAATCTTCATGGGCAGCTGTATCCTGGGGATCACCGCGTAGAGGGTCGCGGAGAAGACCGCGCAGAGGATCATCACCAGGGAGAAGGCGGACCAGATCCCCAGGTTGAAGGGAAATCCCTTGCGCAGGCCGAACCGTGCCGCGTTGTTCATGGACATGAGGTTGTTCGGCCCAGGGGTGTAGGTGGTCAGGACGATGTAGGACAGGAAGGCCGCCCAGTTGAATTCCATGGAAGTCTATACGGGATTTGCCCGCCGGCGGTCAAGGCCTAGCGCCGGCGATGGGCGCAAAACGCCCGATTCCAGCAGCCGGTTTTCGAGCCCCCTCGAAAACCGGCTAACGCGGAGCGCTGAAAGCGCTCCGCGTTAGCCGCCCGCCTTCGATTCGGTGCCCAGGTAGGCGGCGCGTACGGAGGGATCCGCCTTGACCTCGGCCGCGGGCCCTTCCTTCACGATACGGCCCTGCTCCAGGACGTAGGCCCGATCCGCGGCGTCCAGGGCCTTGTAGGCGTTCTGCTCCACCAGGAGGATGGTCTTCCCCAGGGCCCGGATCTCCAGGATGATGTCGAAGACCGTCTGGACCAGGAGGGGCGCCAAGCCCAGGGAGGGCTCGTCCATGAGGACCAAGTCCCCGTCGGTCATGAGGGCCCGGCCCATGGCCAGCATCTGCTGTTCCCCCCCGGAGAGGGTGCCCGCGATCTGGCGCTGGCGCTCCTTCAGGCGGGGGAAGAGGCCGTAGACCTTGTCCAGATCCGAGGCTATGGCCCCCTTGTCCCGGCGCAGGTAGGCCCCCATGCGGAGGTTGTCCTCCACGGTCAGATTGGCGAACACCAGGCGCCCCTCGGGCACGTGGCAGATCCCGGCCTTGACCACCCGGTCCGGCCGCTTGGGCAGGAGCTTGTCCTGGTAGAGGATCTCCCCGGATCCGAGCTTGAGGAACCCGGAGATGGCGTTCAGGAGGGTCGATTTTCCGGCGCCGTTCGCCCCGATGATGGTGACGATCTCGCCCTTCTCCACCCGGAGGGAGACGCCCTTGAGGGCCCGGATGCCGCCGTAGGATACGTGGATGTCTCGCACCGTGAGCATGTCAGTTCCCCCCCGATCCAAGGTAGGCTTCCACGACCCGGGGATCCCCCCGTATTTCGTCCGCCGTGCCCTCCGCCAGCTTCTGGCCGAAGTTGAGCACCACGATGCTCTCGCAGAGCCTCATCACCAGGTCCATGTGGTGCTCGATGACCAGCACAGTGAGCTTGAAGCGGGTCCGGATTTCCGAGATCAGGCCCATGAGCTGTTCCGTCTCGTCGGGGTTCATGCCCGCCGCGGGCTCGTCCAGCAGGAGAAGCTTGGGGTCCAGGGCCAGGGCCCGCACGATCTCCAGGCGGCGCTGGAGTCCGTAGGGCAGGTTGTTGGCCTGGACGTCCCGGCGCTCCGTGAGGCCCATGATGGAAAGGAGGTCCTCCGCCTTGTCGCGGAGGGACTTCTCCTCCCTCCGGAACCGGGGCAGGCGCAGGAGGGCCTCGGGTATAGAATACTTGGCGCTCATGTGGCAGGCGGTCAGTACATTCTCGTACACCGACAGGTTCTTGAAGAGCCGGATGTTCTGGAAGGTCCGGGTGATTCCCCGGTCCGCGATCCGGAAGGGTTCCATGTCCGTGATCTGGGCGCCGGAGAACGTGACGGACCCCTCGGTCACCTTATACACGCCGGTGATCAGATTGAAGATCGTCGTCTTCCCGGCGCCGTTCGGTCCGATGAGGCCCGAGATTCCGCCTTCCCGGACCGAGAAGCTGACGTCGTCCACCGCCGCGAGGCCTCCGAAACGCTTGGTCAGGTTCTTCACCTCGAGGATGCCGCTCATCGCGACCCCCCTTCGGCTTCCATCGCGGACTCCGCCTTGAGGGCCTGTCTCGCCCTGCGTTCGGAAAGGATCTTCCGGATCCCCGAAGGCGTGAGTTCCATGCCCCCTAGGAGGCCCTGGGGCCGGCTGATCATGATAAGAATGACCGCGGCTCCATAGAACACCAGGCGCCAGATTTCAAAGAACCGCAGGACCTCGGGCAGGGCCGTTAGGAAAAGGGCCCCCAGGACCGATCCGGAGATGGATCCCAGGCCGCCGAAGATGACTATGATGATGAGTTCCGTGGATTTCACGAGATTGAAGATCTTCGGATTGATGAAGGTCAGGTAATGACCCAGGAGAACGCCCGCCGCGCCGGCGAGGATGGCGCTGATCACGAGGCTGACCATCTTGTATCGGAAGACGTTGATTCCCGTGATCTGCGAGGCGAGTTCCTCCTCCCGGATGGCGATCATGTTTCGCCCGTGCCGGGAGCGCACCAGGTTGGCGACCAGGAGGACGGCGATAACGTCCACCAGGAGGATAATCCAGATATCCTTCGGATTCCGGGTAGCACCCAGGGGCCATCCCCGGGATCCGCCGAAGCGCTGGACGTTGTTGAACACCAGGCGAGTAGCCTCCCCGAACCCGAGGGTGGCGATGCAGAAGTAGTCGCCCTTAAGATTAAGGGTGATCCGGCCCACCAGCCAGCTGACAAGTCCCGCGGCGGCCCCGCCGCCGAGGATGCCGACCACCAGGGGCAGGCCCAGACCCGGAATGTCCCGGACGGGGGACACGGTAAGGAAGGCTCCCACGTAGGCGCCGATGGCCATGAAGCCGGCGTGCCCGAAGGAGAACAGGCCCGTAAACCCCGTGAGGAGGGACAGGCCGAGCACGGCCACGAGGTTAATTCCGGCGAGCATCAGTATTCCCAGGGTGTAACTGTCCATGCCCTCCCCCTATGCCTTGTCCTCGACGGACTTGCCCATGATCCCCGTGGGCCGCACGATCAAGACCCCGATAAGGATGACAAAGGCGATCAGGTCGCGGTACTGCGAAGAAAGGTACCCCGACACGAGGGTTTCTATGACTCCCAGGAGCACGGAGCCCAGGACGGCGCCCGGCAGGCTGCCGAGCCCTCCGAAAACGGCGGCGATGAACGACTTGAGCGTGATGTTACCGATCGTCGGGTACACCATGTACTTCATCCCGTAGAGCACCCCGGCGACTCCCGCCAGGAAACCTCCCACGGCGAAGACCAGGATGACCACGCTGTCCGTATTGATACCCATGAGGGCGCTTGCTTTCATGTTGTAGGCGGAGGCCTGTATGGCCTTGCCAAGACGGGTCTTGTCTATAAAGAGAACGAGCAGGGTGAGACACACCGCAGAGACGATAAACATTATCAGGTCGAGCCGCCCGAGGGCCAGCTCGCCGATGGCGATGGGCTCCCGGGGGATGATCGGGGGATACGGTTTGGGGTTCGGCCCGATCGTCGCGATGACGAAGTTTTCCAGAAACATCGAGGCGCCCATCGCGGAGATGATGAAGTAGAGGAAGGGGGCCTTCCGGTCTCGCAGGGGCTTGTAGGCTATCCGCTCCAGGAGGACGGCGACAAGGGCCGTGCCGGCCGTGGCCAGGACGAAGGCGGCCGCGAAGGGCAGCTTGAAGGTCGTCAGTCCGAAGAATCCGAAGTAGGCGCCCAGCATGATCACTCCCCCGTGGGCGAAGTTGGAGAAGTTCATGATGCTGTATACGAGCGAGTATCCGACGGCCATCAGCGCGTAGACCGAGCCGATGGAAAGTCCGTTGGTCAGCTGTTGGAGGAATTGTGTCATGGCGCCCCCGTTTCGGATGAATAAGAGGAGGGCCGGCTCCTCGGCGTTGCCGGGTCCGGCCCTCCTGGATACCGCTTAGTTGGCGGCGTAGTTCTCGAGGAACTTGTACTCGCCGTTTACGATCTTGATGATGGCGGCGTCCTTGCCCTCGGGGTTGTGGGTGGTCGGGCTGATCTTGATGCGCCCGGTGATACCCTGGATGTCCGTGCTCTCGAAAGCCTTGGCCAGGGCTTCTCCGTCCACCTTGCCGGCCCGCTGGAGACCGTCGACCAGCATGAGGACCGCGTCGTGGACCAGGTAGCCGTTCAGCTCCGTGTCCTTGCCGTACTTGGCCTTGTACCGGGCCTTGTAGTCCTGGACGGTGGGCTGGTCGTAATCGAGGTGGTTCACGAAGATACCGCCCTCGACGGCCTTTCCGCCGAGCTTGAACAGGTCGGGTGAAGGCCAACCGTCGCCGCCCATGAAGGTGGCGGTGATGCCGAGCTCCCGGGCCTGGGTGGCGGACAGGGCCACCTCGGTGAAGAAGTAGGGCATGAAGATCACGTCCGCGCCGGCGGCCTTGATCTTCGAAAGCTGGGCGCGGAAGTCCTTGTCGCCGGAAGTGAAGCCTTCCTTGGCCACGATCATGCCGCCCTTGGCCTCGAAGGATTTCACGAAGAACTCCGTAAGGCCCTGGGAGTAGTCGTCGGACACGTCGTACAGGACGGCGGCCTTCTTGGCGCCGAGCTTGTCGAAGGCGTAGCCCGCGGCCACGGCGCCCTGGTAGGGGTCGATGAAGCAGACGCGGAAGTTGTAGGGCTTCACCTTGCCGTCCTGGACCGTGACCTTGGGGTTGGTCGCCACGGTGGCGATGTCCGGCACCTTGGCCTGCTCCAGGGTGGAGGCTATGGGAATGGCGTTGCCCGAGGCGTTGGGGCCGAGGATGGCCACGACCTTGTCCTGGGAGACCAGGCGGTTCGTGACGTTCACGGCTTCCTGGGCATCGCCCTTGTTGTCGTAGCCGACGGCCTCGAGCATGTACTTCTTGCCGCCCACCTCGATGCCGCCCTTGGCGTTGTATTCCTCGAAGAGCATCTTAACGGTGTTGAACTCGTTCTCTCCCCACACGGCCTGGTCGCCGGTGAGGGCTCCGAACCATCCTACCTTGATGGTATCGGCCTTCTGCTTGCCGCCGCAGCCGGCAAGAACCAACGCGATCGCCAGGACGACGAACGCAGCTTTCCGGAAGTTCATGAAGCCTCCTTGAACATCCCTCTGATTACCATGACGTTTTGCCGCCCGTCCCTACGGAGGGGCCGGACCAGTATATAGCCATGTCGGCAAGGATTCAATATAAAAAAGGCGATTTTCCATATAGAAACACGGCGGAATCGGTTTCGAGGCGGCGAATCCCGGCTTAGGGCTCCCGAAATTCCAGGACCGCGGGGAGGGACAGATCCCCGGGGGACTTGGCCTGGGAGGCGAAATATGCCAGCCGGGAGGCAAGGGCCTCCAGGAAGGGCCCGGGGTCCGCGTACTCCAGGTGCGTCTCCGCGACGATCCAATAGGCCGAATCCCGGAGAGCATAGACCGTCCGAGGACCTTCCCCGGTCGTCACGGGCCTGGAGTACGCCGGGATCCGGGTACCCGTCGGGGACCGGAAGGGGATCTCCGCCCATTCCGGGGTCAGATAGAGTTCTTCCCGGACAACCCAGACCGGGATCGTGGAAGACCGGAGCCGGTACTCCCCGTACAGGGCTGGGATGGAATTGGCCGGGAAATTAGGCACCCCCCGAACCGACAGAGTTCCCCGGACCAGCACGGCCCGGGCCAGGGCCACCTGGGCGGAGGCGGACGGGGCGGCGGCGAAGGCGAGGATGCCAGCCAGGAACAGCGCCGAGGGCCGGAGTATTCCGCTCCTACCGATCCAAGCACCCATTCCGTCTCCCTTTCCGCATCGAGGCCTCTCGACCGTCGCCGCCCGCACGTGAATAACCGCCGTGGAAATCGACGAAGGCGGGCAGAGCCCGCCTTCGTCGCCGCGGGAAGGCGCTTCGCGCCTTCCCGCGCTCATTCGACGGTGACACTCTTGGCCAAGTTCCGCGGCTGGTCCACGTCCCGGTTGAGCTCCAGGGCGCAGAAGTACGCGAAGAGCTGGAGGGGGGCGGACATCAGGAAGGGGTAGAACCTCTCGTCGATCCGGGGCACCCCGATGAAGTCGTCCGCGAGCTCCCGCACGTCCTCGTCCCCCTCGACCCCGAAGGCGATGACCGGACCGCCGCGCGCCTTGATCTCCTTCATGTTGCTCAGGGTCTTTTCCCGCAGGAAGTCGTCGGGCACCAGGAAGACGCTGGGAGTATCCGGGCTCACCAGGGCGATGGGACCGTGCTTGATCTCCCCCGCGCCGTAGCCCTCCGCGTGGATGTAGGAGATCTCCTTGAGCTTGAGGGCCCCTTCCAGGGCCAGGGGGAACATAAGGTTTCGCCCCATGAACAGGAAGTCCCGGGCCTTCGCGTACTTTTTGGCCAGTGCCTGTATGCTGTCCCGCAGGGTCAGGGTCCGGGCCACCTTGTCCGGAACGGACTTGAGGGCTTCCATAAAGACCCGGCCCTCCGGGGGACTCATGTCGTGCATGCGGGCCAGAAGGAGGGTGAGGGTGTAGAAGGCCGCCAGCTGGCTGGTGAACGCCTTGGTGGAAGCCACGGCTATCTCGGGCCCCGAGTGGACGTACACCCCTCCGTCGCTCTCCCGGGCTATAGTAGAACCCACCACGTTGCAGATGCCCAGGACCGTGCCGCCCTTCCGCCGCACCTCCCGCATGGCATAGAGGGTGTCCGCGGTTTCCCCGGACTGGGAGACCGCAAGGAAAAGGGTATTCGGCTCCACCACGGGGTTGCGGTACCGGATCTCGCTGGCCAGCTCCGCGGAGGCGGGAATGCGGGCCACGCTCTCCAAGAGGTAGGACCCGACCAGGCCCGCGTGCCAACTGGTCCCCGCAGCGATGATCTTGATGCGCTCCACCGCGTGGAGCTGCTGGGGACTCAGGTTCAGGCCCCCGAGCTTGCCCGTGGCGAACTCGGAATCAAGCCGACCGGACAGGGCCCTCCCGATGGACTCGGGCTGCTCGAAGATCTCCTTTTCCATGTAGCAGGAGAATCCTTCCTTCTCGATCTCCCCGAGATCCCAGTCCACGCTGTCGATAGGCTTGTCCACGGGCCGGTCGTCCAGGTCCGTTATGGTGAATCCGTCCGGGCGGAGGTCCGCTACCTCCCCGTCGTTCATGTAGACCACCCGCTTGGTGTGGGCGATCATCGCCGTCACGTCGCTTGCCAGGAGCATCTCCCCCTCGCCCACCCCGACCACCAGGGGACTACCCTTCCGGGCGCCCACGATGCGACCCGGCTCGTCGGCGTGCATCACCGCGATCCCGTAGGTCCCTTCCAGGCGCTGGACCGCCGCCTTGACCGCTTTTTCCAGATCGCCCTCGTAATACCGCGCGATGAGGTGGGCGATAACCTCCGTATCCGTCTCGCTGGCGAAGACCGCTCCCTTGGCCTGGAGCTTTTCCTTGATGCCCTTATAGTTCTCCACGATCCCGTTGTGCACCAGGGCTATCTTCCCGGTGGGGTCCCGGTGGGGATGGGCGTTGGCGTTCGTCACCCCCCCGTGGGTGGCCCAGCGGGTATGCCCGACCCCGCAGTTCCCGGGAAGGTCCGCGGGCACGATGGCCTTGAGCTGGGCGATTTTACCGACTGTCTTGATGATCGACATATCCGAACCCGTCTGTACGACGATACCCGCCGAATCATACCCTCTGTATTCCAGTCTCTTGAGCCCTTCCACCAGGATGGGAGCCGCCCGCCGGGGGCCCGTATACCCCACGATTCCGCACATAGATTCTCCATGATTCCGGCCGGAAGGCCGTATGGTACGCGCCGAAGGCGCAAAAAGAGCGTCCCTTCAATATACGCGGGGATCAGAGCCCTGTACAGGGCTGTGGACAATGGTCAGTGGTCGGTTAACGGCAGTGCTCCAATCAGACGGCCGAATCCCACGCGGAACCGTGGTCGTCTTCCGCGCACTTCACCCATTCCTGTCCACTGTCCACTGTCCACTGTCCACTGTCCACCGTCCACCGTATACTCCCCCCATGCGTCCCATCCCCATCCGCAATCCCTTTCCCGGGGCGGCCTGCTGGCTTCTTCCCGAAACGGATTCCACCATGGACGAGGCCCGCAGGTTTGCCGCAGCGGGGCCGCCCGAAGGCACGGTCATAGCCGCGGACCGGCAGACCGCGGGACGGGGACGGTTCCGGGACCGCTCCTGGGTCACAGAACCCGGAAGGGACCTCGCCTTCACAGTCATCCTGCCCGGGACCGCCTGCGGTCAGGCGGGGCTGCCCCTGCGGGCCGGCTTGGCCCTGTTCCGGGCGGTCGAGGATTCCGCGGGCGCTGCGGGAGCGCCTCCTCCTCAGGAACTCGCCATCAAATGGCCGAACGACCTCCTGATCCGGGGACGCAAGGTCGCGGGCATCCTCTGCGAAGCCTCGGGAGGAAGGTGCTACCTGGGAGTGGGCGTAAACTGCGGAAAGCCCTCGGGCGCCGGGTTCCGGACCGAAGCATCGGGACTCGCGGAGGAGTTCGGAACGTCCGTGGACCGGTTCCGCCTGCTGGAGCGTTTCCTGGAACGGCTTGCCGAGACCCTGGCGGAAGAGGACTGGCCCGCCGAGGTTTCCCGGCGGCTGTGGCTGCTCGGCGGGAGGGCCCGGTTCCGCACGGGCCTCTCCGACCCCGGAGCTCCGGGGGCGCGGACCGTGGAGGGCGTGGTACGGGGCGTCGGAGCCTCCGGGGAACTGGTCCTGGAAACCGCCGACGGCCCGGCGAGCTTCGTCTCCGGGGAGCTGTCCGCGGACCGCGGACGGGAAGGCGGAACGGCTTTTCGTACAAGGGATTGACTGCGGCAGGGACAGCCGGTAAGGTTTATGGGTATGGCCACGAAAAGCCCCGGACCCGCCGCGGCCGGAAACTCCTCCGAGTCAGGAATCCTCCAGCGAATCCTCTCCATCTTCACCGGGGGGGATCCCGAGGCGGAGAAGAAGAAGCTCCTGCGCTCCATCGGGAAGGAACTCTCCCGGTCCCGGTACAAATTCTACAAGGCCAAGGGTTCGGAGGCCCTGCCGGGGCTCGGAAGATTCTTCTATGAGATCTACAAGATCGTGGCTCCCGCCCAGATCCTTCTGACCAACGCGGCCGGTTCCGGGGTACTCCGCTCCTTCGTCATAGAGAGTTTCCTGACCTCGGAGCAGAAGGAGGTTTCGGAGCGCCTCACGGACGCGTGGATCCAGGAAAAGGCCAAGACCCTGTCGGTGAAGGAGCTGTCCGAGCTGGTCAAGCAGGACATGATCCGCTTCATCTCCGTCTTTGACGGAGACCTGACCGCCCGCATCGACACCGCCCATTCCACCCTTGTGGCCCTTGCCAATTTCGTAAACTTCGACTACTTCTTCCTTCTCAAGAAATTCGATTCCAGCATCCCCGAGAGAAACTTCACGTATCACCCGAAGTTCGAGACCATCTCCGCGGACTACATCGTGGACGACATCAAGGACTTCCTGGAGGTCTTCCTGGCCCTGAACCTGGAGGCCGACTGGAAACGAATCCTGGGCGCCCTCAAGGAGTACCGGAGCATCGACGTCCTGCCCGTGGACCCCTGGATCAAGCTGACGGGGGCCCTGGGGGACGTGCGCCAGAGCCGCATCCTGGAGCAGATCGTCCGCCACGCCCACAAGGATCCCTACTGGACGGCAGCGCCCAGGTCCACGGCGGACAGGATCGTGGAGCCCTTCCTGGAGAAGCTCCGGAGCCAGATGGAGATCCAGCTCCATAAGATCGCCCAGGAGCGCAGGAACTCCAAGATCGACGACCTGGCCAAGCAGGTCTTCGGAACCTCCGTCGTAGTGCGGATGAAGAACTACACGGACAAGGCCAACGTGATCTTCGCCAAGAAGATGCTGGGAGGCTTCACCCAGACCGCCGCCCTGAACTATCTCCGGGCTTTCCTGATCGACTTCTTCAAGAAGGACGTCCGGGAGCTCGTGGATCTCCTGATCATCCGGGGGCAGTGGACCACCAGCATACTTTCCCAGCAGCTATCCGACGCCTACCACGCCCTCCTGGAGCTCTCGGACGAGATCATCCGCTTCGACGAATCCCTGGGGGACGACGGGGACCTGGGGAACAAGCTCCGGAACGTCCTGGCCAAGAGCGACCGGGACAAGGAACAGCTGAAGTACCTGCGCAACCTGCTCAAGGACACCAACGACCGGGCATCCGGCATGGTCAACCGCTCCGCCCTGAACCTCATCTCCGTGGGCAAGCACCTGAAGAGCCTGATCGAAGACCTGTCCCGCCCGCACCACGAGGTCATCCTGAACTGGAAGGAAATCGAAAACTCCGCCGCCCATCCCGCCAAGGAATGGATGCTGGGCACCTACAAGAAGATATATTACCTGGTCCAGCTGCTGCAGTTCTTCGTGTCGAAGGAGCAGTGAACGGTGGACGGTAAACAGTGAACGGAAATGGTGTCAGAACGCGGAGGACTTCCATGCTATGGCGTGGAAATTGACCGCGGTCGAGAAACCACTTCTGACCACTGTCCACCGTCCACTGTTCACATTCTATACCCCCCGTACTTCTCCCTCAGGTCCTCGGGCATCCTGCAGTGGACGACCGTGGCGTCGTCCTCCCGGCGCTCGGAGACCACGGCGGCCCTCCGGTGAAGCAGGGCGACCAGGCCGTACTCTGAGTCGGGTATGCGGACGGTCCACTCCTCACGGTCCGCGGTCAGAAGCACCTCCAGCCGGGCCAGGAGCTCCGGGATGCCCTCCCCCGTCTTGACGGACAGGAACACCGAACCGGGAAACCGGTCCGCCAGGGGGGACAGCCGGGTGCGGTCCGGCACCAGGTCGATCTTGTTGAAGGCCAGGAGGGTCGGCCTGTCCCCGGCGCCGATCTCCCGGAGGACCTGTTCCGTGGTTTCCAGGAAACGTACGGGATCCGGCTCCGAGGCGTCCACCACGTGGATCAGCACGTCCGCCAGGACCGCCTCCTCCAGGGTGGCCTTGAAGGCTTCCACCAGGCCGTGGGGCAGGTTCCGGACGAAGCCGACCGTGTCGGTGGCCAGCAGGCCCCGGCCCGGGGCGTAGAGGATGCGGCGGGTCGTGGTGTCCAGGGTGGCGAAGAGCTTGTCCTCCGCCAGGGCGTCGGCGTTGGTGACCGCGTTCAGGAGGCTGGATTTTCCGGCGTTCGTGTAGCCCACCACCGCCGCCCGGGGCAGGCCCGCCCGCTCCCGGCGCCTCCGCTGGACCGCGCG
>JBGSPT010000286.1:0-8265 GCA_041738475.1 Treponematales bacterium | reverse complement strand
CCGCCGGGACGCGGTCCGGATGGCGGCCAGCGGCCTCGTGGGCGTGACCGCCTACTTCTTCTTCGAGAACAACGGCATCCTGCGGATCTCCGCCTCCGAGGCCGGCCTCGTGACGGCCACCATCCCGGTCTTCACCCTCCTGGCGGAGAGCGCCTTCCTCCGGGCCCGCCTGTCCGCCGCGAAGGCGGCGGGCGCGATCCTGAGCGCCGCAGGCATCGGCCTTATCGTGGCGGAATCCTTCCGCTTCAGCCGGTCGCCCGCCGGCTACCTGTACATGCTCCTGGCGGCCTTCGCGTGGGTCGGCTACGGCTTCCTGACCCAGCCCCTGGCGTCCCGGTACGACCGCCTGGAGATCACCTTCTGGCAGAGCGGCTTCGGCATGGCGGGCTTCGTGCCCTTCGCCCTCTTCGAGACCGTCGCCTGGGAGGCCTTCGGCTGGGGGGTGGGATTGAACGTCCTCTTCCTGGGGGTCTTCGGCTCCGCCCTGGCCACGGTCTTGTACGTCACGGGCCTGAACGTCCTGGGCCCCGGGGTCGTGAACGTCCACATCAACCTCATCCCGGTGGTCTCCGTGGCGGCGTCCTACGTCCTCCTGGGGGAACGGCTTACGCCCCTTCAGCTGGCGGGAGGAGCCGTCGTGGTCTGCGGCGTGTACCTGGCGACGGGGATCAATACCCGTCGGACATCGAGCGGTTGATGTCCTTCTGGTAGAGTTCCTGGTAGACGTAACTCCGGGTCTTGAGCTTGTCCTTGATCTCCTGGGCGAAGGGCATATAGCGCCAGAACACCCCGCGGACCTCCTTGTCCAGCTTCTGGATGCCCTCGCTCTCCTTGGTGATCCACAGGATGTAATCCTGGATGAAGAACTCCTTCACGTCCCCCTTCATCTTCTTGGACGTGAACCACTGGTAGTAGTTGCCCGTGAGCCCTTCCTCCATCCAGTAGTAGGAGGCCTTCTCCTTGGCCACCTGCCACCGGAGGTCCGCCACGGCGGTCACCACCGCAAGCTGAAGGCTCTTGGGGTACATGGGGATGGCCACCCGGCCCCGGCTCGTGGCGCGGTTGAACTTGTCGAAGGGCTCCCAGCAGACCCCGAAATCCCCGTAGGTGGGCAGGATCACAATGTACGGGACGATCCTGTTCAGGGTGTTCTTGTAGGGCCTGCAGAAGGCCTGGGAATCGATGCCCTCGATCCAGGCCAGAAGGCGGGCCACGTTTTCCCGGGAGCCGACGTCCCGGGGACCCCCGTGGAAATACTCCCGGGTCAGGACGGGGAAGTGGTTGCCCTGGCGGCCCACGCAGAGCTTGGTCATCTGCCGGGCGGTCTCGAACTCCTGGGCCAGGGCCTGGAAGTTCGCCTTCACGTCCTCCTCCAGGCCTTCCATCTTCTGGCGCACCGATTCCAGCTCCGCCGTCGCGTCCTTGAAGGCTTCGATGGAGGAGCCCAGTTCCTTGTCCGACTGGAGCATGGTCCGGAAGATCTCCTGGAACTCCGTCATGATCTTCTTCTGGGCATCCGTATACGGGGCGGGGACGTGGAAGAAGCCCGGCACGGAATCGTGCTGGACGATCTGGTCCAGCCGCTCCCGCAGGAGCCCCTCTAGGGTGCGCCGGGTCTCGGCCTTGGCCTTCATGAGGCTCTCGGCGGTGTCCTTCTTGCCCTGTACCTTCTGCAGGATGGCGTTGAACCGGGACCTGTCGTCCCCGGATCGCGCCTTAACCTCGTCCGTGGCGCTCTGTCCCACGTGTCCCAGGGCCACGGCCCGGAGCCACTCGTCCAGGTAGTAGAAGGGCTCGTCCAGCTCCTTCTTGTGGACCACCCGCTGGATCATGTCCTGCTGTTCCGGCGAAAGGAGGGTCGGAAGCAGGACGCCGTAGCGCAAGAGCACCTGCTTCGGGACCGGGAAGCCCGGGGAGGCGCACTTCAGGGCGACCCGGTGCAGAAGGTTCCAGTAGGCGGGGATCAACTGCTGGCGGTAGACGCCCCGGTCCTTGGGGTCCTTCGCCTGGAGGTACTTGGACAGGAGGGCGTGGAGTTTCTGGGATTCCTCCCCCTCCGCGGCCAGGGCCTTGCGATAGAAGTCCGGATCGGAGAAGAAATCGTTCGGTACGGACTCCTGGTCCTTGGTCACCGGGGCGATATGGGCCCGGGACAGGTCCACGTCGAATTCGGCCTTGCTCCGTTCCTCCATGACGACCCCGGCCCCCCCGAAGAGGGAGTCGAAGTCGGGAGTGTCGGCGGCGGATTTCCTTTCCGCCGGCCCCTTGGAACCGGTATCCGTACCCAGCAGAGCAGCTATTTCAGGATCTATTTCGTCGGACACGTCGCACTTCCCCGCGGGGCTTCGTATACTTGGCTCCCGGATCCGCCCCGATGCCTTACATTCTATGCGCCCGGGATGGGGTTCGCAAGCCCAAGGTATCCCCTGCATCTGCGACGCAGGGGATACCCTTTGCAGTTTTCAACGTTCTCGTTGAGAACGTTGAAAACTGCCGCACCTGAACCGGTATTGCACACGACTCCGATGCCGCATTGGAATGCCCCGTTTCAGATGCCAACGACTCTCTTCTGATATATGAACCGGCTCTCCTTCCCCATCCGGACGGATTTCTTTATCCTCCCGGGCATGGACACAACGGATTCCTCCCGGACCTTCGGCTTCATGGGAGCCGGACGCATCGTCGAGATATTGCTGGATTCCCTGGGGCCCGCCGTCGGGGAAGGCAGGGGTCTCATCTGGAACCGATCCCGGCCCCGGGCGGAGCGCCTGGCGGAACGGCACGGTCTTCTCGTCCGGGAGACCCCCGAGGACCTGGCCCGGAACGCCGACCGGGTCCTCCTGGCGGTCAAACCCAAGGCCGTGGCCTCGGTGTTGACCCAGGCCGCACCGGGGATGTCCCCGGACACCCTGCTCGTATCCATGGCCGCGGGAGTCTCCATCGCACGCCTCCGGAGCTTCTTCGCCACTCCGCCCCGAATCATCCGCATAATGCCCAACATCGCCCTGTCCGTGGGCTTGGGCATGACGGCGGTCTGCGCCGACGAGAATGTGCCCCCCGAGGAGGTGGAGGAGATCCTGGGGATCTTCCGCCGTGCCGGACGGGCCCGTCTGGTCGAGGAGGACTGGCTGGACACCGTCACCGCCCTGTCGGGATCGGGCCCCGCCTTCGTCTTCCTCTTCATCGAGTCCCTCGCGGACGGGGCGGTCCTGAACGGGATGAGCCGGGAGGCGGCCTACGAGTTCGCTGCACAGACCCTCATGGGGGCGTCGCGGATCATCCTGGAATCGGGCATGCATCCCGGGGAGCTCAAGGACATCGTCGCCTCCCCTGCGGGAACCACGATCGCGGGAATCCACGTGATGGAACGGCGCGCATTCCGGTCCATCGTCATGGACGCCGTGGACGCCGCCGCCCGCCGCAGCCGGGAGATCAGCGCCTAGAGAAGTCGACCGAACATCAGAGCAAGGCTTGGAACCACAGGTCCAACAGGATGTACAAGATGGAACAGGATTAACAGGATACGGGATGGAGATTGACCGACTCTCCAATTCTATCCTGTTCATCCGTTCTTGGTCTTGTTCATCCTGTCGGATCGATGGTTCCAGGGCTTACCATGACCTCCGTGGAGAAGTCCGGGAATAGTTGATAGCCGGTTCTTCATTTGCGGGCTTCCATGGTATATACTTCCGCGTGAACGGGCGGACGGTCCGCGTCGAGCGGCGGCTCATGCGGACCGGGCTCGACCGAACCCGACCCCAGCAGGGAGCGCCGCATGCTGTTCGACCCGGGCAATCTAATAACCCTCGCCATTGTGGGCATCGTACTGGCCGTATACCGCTTCCTGGACCGGGACAACCGGTCCCTCGAAAAGGTCAAAAAGTTCACGGACCGCATCCGGGAGGACCTTTCGGCCTACGTGGACCAGCGGTCCGAGGACCTCAAATCCTACGGCATCGAGCTGGATGTCCGCTCCAAGGCCGCCAAGGAGGTTTTGAAGCGGGTCAAGGAAGCCCAGGACGAGCTGGAATCCCGCTCGGACACCCTGGACTCCATGGGCAGCCGGCTCTCGGAGTACGACGGGGTCCTGGCCCGCCTGGCGGACATGACCGGCCGGGTGGACGAGAACCTCAAGCGCATCCACGAGGAGAGCCTCTTCGCCGACCAGCTTGCCAAGAAGCTCAAAGACTCCGAGGAAGCCCTGGCCCGGATCGACGCGGAGGTCCCGGCCCTCCGGGAACGCTTCGCCGAGGACTCCCGCAAGGCCCTGGAAGCCGCCAAGGAGGGGATCGTGGCGGAGGCCCGGAACCGCCTGGACGCGACGGTGGAGGAGGTCGAAGCCCTGCGGGAGGAGACGGAACAGCGCCGGGAGCAGGTGGCCGTCTTCTATCGGGAGGCCAACGAGCAGGCGAAAGCCCGGTACGTGGAAATGGAGAAGCTCCTGTCCGCGGCCTTCCGCAAGGCCCAGGACGAGGCGGAGCGCCTGGAGGACTCGACCTACGAGAAGTTCCGGGAACAGATCGACGCCCGGGGCGAACGCCTGAAGGAGGCCCTGGACTCCAAGCTCAAGGCCATCCAGGAGGCCGCCAAGGAACGGGTCCTGGAAACCCAGGGCCTGGTCAAGGGTTTCAAGGCGGAATGGCAGAAGGAAGCCCGAGAGCTGACGGAAGCCTCCAGAGCCGAGATTTCCGGACAGACCGAAACCCTGGCCGCCCGCATCGACGAGCTCGGAACCCGGGCCCGGGAGGCCGAAGGCCTCGCGTCCGCCCGGTTCGACAAGATCGAAGCCCGGGCCCTGGAGCTGGCCCAGGCCCTCCAGGCCAAGATCAAGGACCAGCTCAAGGCCCACCAGGACGAGCTCGCCGGCAGGCAGGCGGAGATCCGGGCGGAGCTGGCCAAGTACGACGCCTCGGGCAAGGAGATGGAGAAGGAGATCCGCTCGGTCCTGGCGGGCATCCACGAGAAGATGGTCCGGGAGGCGGCGGCCCTGGAAAAGAAGACCTTCGACGACTTCACCCGCCGGGTGGAGGAATACCGGGCGGAGGTGGAGTACAAATTCGAGCGCCTGTCCGAGTCCAACGTGGACATCCAGAAAATGGAGGAAGCCCTCCGGGCCGCCATGGCGGGCACCGAGAAGCGGGTCGGGGAGGACTTCGCCCTCTTCGGCAAGGACCTGGCGTCCCGGCAGGCGGCCTTCGAAGCCGAAATCCTGTCCGAAGCCTCCCGGGTCCGGGGCAACATGGAGGCCGTGGAGAAGGAGATCAACGTACTCAAGGCCTCGGCCTACCAGAGCGTCTCCGAAAAGCTCAAGGTCTTCGAGGACGAGTTCTTCGCGGATCTCAAGTCCCGGAGCGACACCATAGAGCAGCGCCTTACCGAGTGGCAGGGAGCCCTGGAGACCCGGCTGGCCGCCCTGTCCGAGGAGGCCCAGTCCTCCAACCGGGAGGCCGCCAAGGCGGCCGCGGAGGAACTCAGGTCCGCCCTGGGAACCCTCCAGACCTCTCTCTTCGACCAGATGGGAAAGCTGTCGGCCCAGGCCCAGGCCTTCCGGGACGGGGTCACGGACCAGATGGAAGCCGCGGACGGCTCCCTTGCGTCCCTCCGGGAATCCGTGCGGTCGGACCTGGCGGAAGCCAAAGCCGCAGCGGACGCGGTCGTCCGGGCGGAACTGGAACGCTTCCAGGTGGACGGCCGGGAAAAGATAAAGGAAGCCTCCAGGGACCTGGAAACCCGGCTCCGGGCGCTCTCCGAATCCGCGGACCAGGCGTCCCGGGAAGGCAAGGAATTCCGGGAAGCCCTGGCCCGGGAAACCCAGGCCGCCCAGGCCGAGGCCGTCCGGTTCCGGCAGGAGCTGGCCCAGAAGATCGCCCAGGCCCTGGAAGGCTTCGGCCGATCCTACGAGGCCATGTCCGCGGACTCCCAGCGGCGGAGCCGTGAACTCTCCGCGGAGATGGACCAGGCCCTGCAGGCCTTCCAGCGCTCCGCCGAGGACTACGCCGGAAAGACGGAGGCCGAGGCCAAGCGCTTCGCCGAGCGCTTCGAACGGGAATCCGCGGAGCGGACCCGGACGCTGGCGGACATGGACGCCCGGGTCAAGGCCTTCGCGGCCCAGACCAAGCTCTTCGAGCGTGCGGACGAACTGCAGAACAACCTTCGTACCACCATAGAAACCCTCAAGGGCGACCTGGCCCGGCTGGAAGCCCGGAAGGGCGAGATCGCGGAGCTGGAAACCCAGTTCCAGAGGATCAAGCGCCTGGAGGACGAGACGGACCAGAAGGTCAGCCGCTTCCTGTCGGAAAAACGCCGGATCGATACCCTGGAGGAGGACTTCAAGCGCCTCCTGGGGCTCTCCCAGGAGGTGGACCGCAAGCTGGCCTCGGTCACCGAGAGCAGGGACTCCCTCACGGACCTCCAGACCGAATTCCGCAGGCTCTCCGGCCTGGCCGAGGAAGCGGGGACCAAATTCGACCGCCTGGAGAAGAAGAGCTCCCTCCTGGACACCACAGCGGACGGGGTGGACAAGAGCTTCGAGGCCCTGCGGGGCATCGAGCAGGACGTCAAGGATCTGGAACAGCGGGTCCGTCCCCTGGCCGACCGCATGGGCGAGCTTCGGACTGCCTTGGACGCCCTGGACAAGGACAAGGATCGGGTGGACCAGGCCGTGTCCCGCCTTGCGGGCCTGGACAAGGACCTGGAGGAGACCGAAGCCCGCATCGAGAAGGTCCAGAAGGCCCGGGAGTGGCTGGCCCGGACCGAGACCCGACTGGAGGAGCTCAACAAGCAGGCCCAGGACCAGCTGAAGCTCCTGGGCACCCTCCTCAAGCAGGAGGCCGGGTCCGCAAAGAAGGAAGCGGGAGCCCCCTCCCTGTCCACCCAGGAGACGGTTCGCAAGCTGGCCCACCAGGGCTGGAAGGTGGAGGAGATCGCCCGGGCGGTCAAGCTCTCCCGGGGCGAGGTGGAACTGATCCTGGAGCTGAGCTCTCAGTAGCGCTCAGGTTGTCTTAACGCAAGCCTTTGAACCATAGTTCAAACAGGATGAACAAGATGGGGATAGGGAATCGAAAATATCCATCTTGTTGATCTTGTCCTATCTTGATCATCTTGTTGGAACTTTGGAACCAACGCCTTGCTTCATGACTCGCCTACGGTCAGGGTATCCAGGGCCAGTTCCGCCATGGCCCGGAAGCTGGTCTCCCGCTCGGCGCTGGTGGTGTCCCCCCCGGTGACCAGGTTGTCGCTGACCGTCAGGACCGACAGGGCCTGGGTGTCGAACTTGGCGGCCAGGGTGTAGAGCTCCGCGGTCTCCATCTCCACCGCCAGGACCCCGAACTTGGCCCAGAGCTTCCACTGGTCGGGATCCTCGGTGTAAAAGGAGTCGCTGGAGATCACGGGCCCCGCCTGGACGGTGAATCCCCGGGCCCCGGCGGCCTGGTAGGCGGCCAGCAGCAGGGGGAAGGCCGCGGCGGGGGCGTAGTCCATTCCCCTGAACCGGATCCGGTTGACCGCCGAATCCGTGGAGGCCGACACGGCCAGGATCAGGTCCCGGACGGCGATCTCCTTCCGAAGGCTGCCGCAGGTTCCGACCCGGATAAGCCGCTTGACTCCGTAATCCCGGAGTAGTTCGTTCACGTAGATCGAGAGGGACGGCTGGCCCATGCCGGTTCCCATGACCGAGACTCGCCGTCCCTTCCAGGTTCCGGTATACCCGAACATGTTCCGGACCCGGTTGAACTGGACCGCCCCTTCCAGCAGGGTGTCCGCGATGTACTTGGCCCGCAGGGGGTCCCCGGGGAGCAGGATGTCCGGGGCGATCTGGCCGGGGGCTGCCTCGATGTGGATGCTCATATCGGCTCCTTCCGAGCTTGGGCTGGCCCGGTTCCGGGGCGTGCTCCGGGGCCGGGCTTTCAAGAGTAAACCAGGATCGCCCGCCGGTAAACCCGGATTCCGCGCTCTTCCTGTGCGGCGCGGATCCATGGTACCCTCGGATCATGCCCCAAGGATTCGAGATACTCTTCGAGGACGACGGCATCCTGGCCGCCGTCAAGCTGGGCCCCCTGCCGGTCCAGCCGGACGCCACGGGGGATCCCTCCCTCCAGGGCCTGCTTACGGACCTGCTTTCGGAGCGGGAGGGCCGGGGGGTCTTCCTGGAGGCCGCGCATAGGCTGGACCGCAGGACCAGCGGCATCATCCTCTTCGGGAAAAGCCGCAGGGCAGTCTCCGCCCTGGACGCCGCCTTCCGGGCCCGCCGCATCCGGAAGCTCTACT
>JBGSPT010000259.1:0-5733 GCA_041738475.1 Treponematales bacterium | reverse complement strand
GTTGCCGCTCGGCCTCGAGCTCCGCCGCGATACCCGCTTCCAGCTCCCGGGCCCGGTCGGCCAGTCGGGCGTCGAATTCCCGTTTCAGGGTCTCCCGTTCCGTCCGGGCCCGGTCGTACTGCGTGCGAAGCTCCCCGATGGTCTTTTCCCGCTCCTCGATCTGCTGGCCCGCCTCCTCCCGGAGGGCCCGGAAGAGCTCTGCGCCCCCGCCGGCACCCGCCTCGGCCGGGAGGAC
This sequence comes from Treponematales bacterium, assembly GCA_041738475.1. GTDB lineage: Bacteria > Spirochaetota > Spirochaetia > Treponematales > UBA12059 > JAAYUR01. The sequence continues at coordinate 5,498 of JBGSPT010000259.1, read as the reverse complement.
CATCCGGGCCTCGTCCCGGTCGTAGAGCCGGGGCAGGATGAGGAACCCCGCTCCCATCAGGACCAGGGATGCGGCGATCGCGACCGCGGGAAGGGCGGCTCCGCCGGCTCCCGGATGGAGTTTTTTCCCGTCCCCGATGGGGCGGTGCCCGGATCGGATCAGCTCTTCGATCTCTTGAAGTGTATCCCGGCGTTCCTCCTCGGATATCGAGGAAGGAAGGGAGGTATCCGTCGAGGATCCGGCGACTGGTTCGGTGGTCATCTACTTTTTTCCTTGTTGCTTATAGTGTACTGCCGAGTCCGGCTCCGTTCAAATCCGCGCGGTTGCTTTTGGCGGTCACCGGGCTTATTCTATACATAAATATGAGAATCAGAACGAAAATGTTGGCCCTGGTCCTTCCGCTCCTCGTTACCCCGCTCTTCCTTTCGGGGCTGGTATCGTCCCTGGAGGCGCGGAACGGCATCACCGCCGTGGCGGTGGATTTCCTGCGCTTCAAGGCCGAGGAACTTCGCAAGTACGCCGCCGGGCAGTGGGGGATCCTGGAGGAGAACTCCCTGGCCGAGGATCCACGGTACGTGGCCATCGCCGAGGATGCCGTGGCGAGTTTCGCGGCCGGGATCATCCGGAGCCCCACGGAGCTGGTCGCCGCCTTCGACCGGGAGGGAGGGCTGATTCTGTCCACATCCCCCCTGGAGATCCCGGAATCCGAGGCCCGGGAGCTCCGGCGCCTGGCCGCTGAGGGCCGGGAGGGTTGGGAGCGGCTCCGGCTGGGCGGGGCGGACCGGGTGGCCCAGGCCTTCGTCCTGCCGGAATTCGGCTGGTACGTCCTGGTCGGCGAGAGGGAGGACCGGTTCTACCGGGCGGTGGACGAGATCATCCGCCGGAGCGTCTACATCCTGGCGGCCTCCGCCGTCCTCTCGGTGATCCTCCTGGTCGGGTTCGCCCGATACCTGACGGAGCCGGTGGTCCGGCTGGAGCGGACCATGACCCGGGTCATGGAGACCAGCGACCTGTCCCTGCGCGCGGAGGTCCGGTTCTCCGACGAGATCGGCCGCCTGGCGGAGAGCTTCAACGGCATGGTCTCCGCCCTGGACGAGGCCTACGCCCGGATCAAGGACTACGCCGCCGAGGCGGTCCACTCCCGCCGCCGGGAGCGCAAGGTGCGGAGCATCTTCCAGAAGTACGTGCCCGCCACGGTGATCGACCAGATCTTCGAACGCCCGGACTCCGCCCTGACCGGGGAGGAGCGGGTGCTCACGGTCCTGTTCTCTGACATCGTGGGCTTCACGGGCATCTCGGAAAGCCTCAAGCCCGCGGAGGTGGTGGATTCCCTGAACCACTACTTCGAGCGGATGGGCGGTATCATCCTGGAGCAGTCCGGGATCGTGGACAAGTATATCGGCGACGCCATCATGGGCTTCTTCGGGGCTCCATCGTCCACGGGCAGGGAAGCCCTGGACGGGGTGGAGGCGGCCCTTCGCATGCAGGAGGCCCTGGGGGAGTTCAACCGCTGGCAGATCGCCAAGGGCAGGCCGCCCTTCCGCAGCGGGGTGGGCCTCAACCACGGCACCGTGACGGTCGGGAACATAGGCTTCGAGAAGAAGATGGACTACACCGCCATCGGGGACATGGTGAACACCGCGTCCCGGATCGAGGGCCTGACCCGGTATTACCGGGAGCCCCTGCTCGTCTCCTCCTCGGTCTGGCGGGAGGTCCGGGCCAAGTACCCCTGCCGCTTCGTGGACAAGGTGGAGGTGAAGGGCCGAAGGGGGGCGGTCTCGGTGTTCGCCGCCCGCAGGGAGATCGGCCCCGCGGAGGAGAAAGTCTGGAAGTACTTCCACGCGGGGATCAAGCGGTACTACGACCGCGCCTTCCCGGAAGCCGCCCGGTACTTCGCGGCCGCCTCCCGCCTGGCCCCCGGGGACCGGGGCGTCGCCCGCTTCCTGTCCCGGTGCCGGGGCTGCATCAAGAATCCCCCGCCCGCCGGCTGGACCGGCACGACGGTGATGTCGGAAAAGTGACCGGGGCCCCCGGCAAGGCGGGGCTCTCCGGGCCGGGAGTCGGCGCCTACAGAGCCAGGATCTCCTTCCAGATCCGTTCGTCCACGGGGATGCCCTCGGACAAGTTGCGGTCCCGGGTTTCCCGCATGCGCCGGCCGGCGTAGACGATCGGCCGGCCGGACCCGTCCGGAACGGACGCCAGCAGGTTCTCCACCGCGGAACGGATCAGGTCCTCCACCCGTTCCCGGGGAACGATCCGTGCGAAATCCAGGGCGATGAAGGTCTGGGATACGCTGTATTCCCCGTCCAGCTTCCCGATTTCCGAGGTGCTCTTCCCCAGGGAGAGCCCCGCGGCGAAGATGTCCAGAACGAAGGAGAGGGCGGCTCCCTTCCAGTACCCCGTGGGAAGGATACGCTGGGATTTGTGGACCGCCGCGGGGTCGTCCGTCAGGCTTCCGTCCTCGTCGAATCCCGCGGGGGTCGGCATCCGACGCCCCTCCAGCATGGCCAGCTCCAGGGCCCCGTAGGAGTACTGGGACATGGCCATGTCCACCACGATATCCCCGTCCTTCCACGGAAAGGCCATGACCAGGGGGTTGTTTCCCAGCCTCGGGTCCGCGGCGCCCCAGGCGGGCATGTTGGGCAGGGTGTTCGTGAAGCAGATGCCCGCCATGCCCCGCTCGCAGGCCAGGTACCCGTACGTCGCCGCCCGGAGCCAATGATTCGTGTTGCCCAGGGCTACGCAGCCGATCCCGTGCACCGAGGCCAGGTCCGCTGCCCTGGCCATGGCGAACCACGCGTTGGTGATGCCGAGGCCCAGGTGTCCGTCGTACCGCTCCAGGGAGCCGAAGGCGGCCTCCAGGGTCGGAACGGCGCGGGTGTCGATCACCCCCCGGTCGATGTCCCGGACCAGGCGTGCAAAGCGGTTGATCCCGTGGGTATAGGTCCCTTCCAGGGAGTTGCGGGTCATTTCCCGGGCGACCTTTCCGGCGTGGGCGGAGGGGCAGCCCCGCCCCAGCAGGATGCCCTCCAGGGTCTTCTCTATTTCGGAGGGAGGCAGTCTCAACATCTTGTCACTTCCTTCGGAGGCTTGCTGGCGGGATGATACAGCGCCGGACGGCGCCTGTCATCCTCCGGATCGGGCAAGATTTAACTTGTCCCCTTCCGGAATATACCGTATGATTATGCATCCACCCGCGAGGCGTCAGGCTTCACGGGCCGGGTCCGGGCCGGTTCGGCCCCGGCCGGCCCCGGTTTCGGCGCGGGAGTCTCCCCGAAACGATCGGCGCAGGGCGCCGATCTCCAGGCTCTCCTCCTTTTCCCCAGGGGCGGGAGGTCTGCCGTAAACATGGAGGACCGAGTGTCGGATGTCGAGAAATCCCTCTACCGGCTGATGCTGATCCTGATAGCGGGAACGGCGATCGCCGGACTGGCGTCTCCCGGACCCTCGGAAGCCCTCCGAGGATTCCTGGCCCTGCAATGGGTCCCCTCCCGGCTTATCCACGATTATTCCGTAACCGGCGGGTCCGGGGGGGCTCTCCTCAACGCGGCGTTCATGGCCGCGCTCTCCCTGCTCCTGGTCCGGATCAACGGGGTCCGGCTTTCGGGCCCGACCCTGGCCGGCGTATTCACGGTCATGGGATTCAGCCTCTTCGGCAAGACCGCGCTCAACGTCCTGCCCGTGGTAGCCGGAGTCTGGATGGCCGCCCGGGCCGCGGGCAAGAACTTCAAGAGCTACATCATGATCGCCCTGTTCGGATCGGCCTTGGGACCCCTGGCGACGGCCTTGGCCTTGGAGGTCGGGTTGAGAGGAGCCGGTGCCGTCCTGGCGGGAGTCGCGGGCGGAGTCGCGGCGGGGTTCGTGCTTCCGAGCCTGGCCATGGCGATGCTGAGACTCCACGAGGGCTACAACCTCTACAACATCGGGCTCACCTGCGGTTTTTTCGGGCTTTTCGCGGCGGCCCTCATGACCGCCGCGGGCGGGGGACTCTCCATCTCGATCATCTGGAACAAGCATCCCGGACCGGCGATGACCTTCCTCGTCCCGGTCCTGTCCGTCCTCCTGGCCGTCTGGGGCTTGGCCCTGGAAGGAAAGGGGGCGGTCTCGGGCTTCCGGAAACTCATGAAGCTGACCGGCCGATTGCCTTCGGACTTCCTGGATATGGTGTCCCCCGGGGCGGCCCTCCTCAACATGGGCGTCCTTGGCCTGATCGGCAGCGCCTACGTCGCCGCGGTGGGCGGAGATTTCAGCGGGCCCGTGCTGGGAGGCCTTCTTACCCTGATCGGATTCGGTGCCTTCGGAAAACATCCCCGGAATTCCCTGCCCGTCATGGCCGGGGTCTTCGCGTCCACCCTTTTGTTCGGCAAGCCCCTGACCGCTCCGGGGCCCATCCTGGCCCTGCTCTTCGGCACGACCCTGGCCCCCCTGGCCGGGGAGTTCGGTCCCCTGGTGGGCTTCTTCGCGGGGTTCCTGCACCTTGTGCTGGTGGAGCGTACGGGGGCCTTCCATATGGGCCTGGACCTGTACAACAACGGCTTCGCGGGAGGCCTCACGGCGGGTCTCGTATCCGCCGCGATGGAGTGGATCCGCTCGAACAAGCAGGAGCGGATAAAGTAGAATGCCCGTGCCCCGGCGGGGCTTGCCGCGCCGGGGCACCCTTGAAAGGCGGCTCCCATGAAGACGAAGGAATATATCATGCATCTCCTGGCGGAGATGTCCAACTACATCCTGGACGCCAAGCCCATGCGTATGGTCATCTCCCTGCATCAGGAGCCCGACGGCCTCCACCTGTCGGTCATGGACTCCACGGTGCGCAAGGATTCCGAGCTGGAAGCCATCACCCGGGCCCTGAACACCTCGGCGCGGCCGGAAATGTCGGACTACTACGGCCACATGGCAGGGAACGACCTGGTAGGTTCGGCCCGGCTAAACCTGATCGGTTGGCAGGTCAAGAAGGCGGACGTGGATAGGATCGAGGGGGGTACCAAGATAGACCTCTGGCTCGGGAGCGACCGCTTCGATTCCGCGAAGTTCTCCCTCCCCGAGGAGAAGTGATAGCCTTCCTTATTCCGTGATCTTCCTCATCAGCATCCCGACGTTCTTGTGGGAGAAGACCTCGTCCAGGACCAGGATGGCCGCTCCCATGGTGGCTCCCCTCCCGGCCAGGGTCGATCTCTTGACGATCAGGTCCGCGGTGGCCAGGGGCGTGGAGCGGCTGTAGATGGATTCCCGGACGGAGGCGATGAAGCGCTCCCCCAGGTTCGTGAGCCCCCCGGAGATCACGATGAGGGAGGGGTTGAAGAAATTCACGAGCTTGGCCAGGACCGTGCCCAGGTAGGCGCCCGCGGAGGCCACCAGGCGGAGGCATTCCTCGTCGCCGCAGGCCGCGCCACGGGCAAGGGCCTCCGCGTCCAGGATCTCCCCCTTCGAGAGGGCTTCCGCCAGATAGGGACTGCGGCCCTCCCGGGCCAAGGCCAAGGCAATGCCCAGGCCGATGC
>JBGSPT010000189.1:0-8282 GCA_041738475.1 Treponematales bacterium | reverse complement strand
CCGGGCCCGGGCGTCCGCTCCGGCGGCATCCGCGACGGCCTTGACGTCCTCGTCGAACCGTCCCCCGGTCCGGTCCCCGGGATCCCCGCCCGCGAGGAGAACCTCCCGGCTGGGACAGCCGCAGGACTCCCGCACGACCAGGGTCGGGGGCAGGACCGCGTCCTCGATGTTCCGGGCTCCCTGCCAGAGCTCCGCCAGGGCCGCAAGGCCGCGCCGGCCCTGTTCCCGGAAGGGCATGGACACGGTGGTCAGCGGGGGGGCCAGGAGGCGGCTCTCCGGGCTGTCGTTGAAGCCCGTCACCGCCACGTCCGCGGGCACCTGGAAGCCCCGGTCCTGCAGTCCCCGGAGGAACCAGAAGGCCAAAAGGTCGCTGGCCGCGGCCGCGGCCTGGAAGTCCTGACCGGGCACGAGACCCCGGAGGTCCAGGAGTTCGGAGAGGGCCCTGCCTCCCTCGTCCCAGGGAAGGGGGCTGGAGACCAGGCTTTCGCGGTACGGAAGGCCCCGGTCGGAAAGGAAGTCCCGGTACGCCCGGAACCGGTCGGCGGCGGAAGCGTGAAGTTCGGGCCCCCGAAGGAAGGCTATCCTCTCATATCCGTGGACGTCCCGGAGGTGGTCCAGGAGGGCCCTCATGCCGCCGTAGGCATCCAAGCTGACGACCGGCGCGTCCCCGACGCGCTGGGCCAGGGTCACGGTCGGGACTGATCCGAAACTTCCGTGCAGGGAGAGCAGGTCCTCGGGGTCGCATTCGCCGGAGAGGCTGGAGACCCAGGACAGAAGGCCGTCCGAGGATCGGGTGCGGATCAGCCGGGCCAGGCCGTTCCGCATGTGCTCGAATTCCTCCCGGGCGCCGATCCGGCCCGCAGGCAGGACCAGGAGGTCCACATCCCGGAGTTCCGCCTCCTCCGCCACCCCGTGCCAGAGATCCACGGAGGCTCCGGTGTGCACGCCGGCCAGGAGGAAACAGAATCTGGGGCGCACGCCCCCGTGTCCGCGCGAAAGCTCCACCGTCCCTCCACCCCGCGGTTCGTCCCGAATACGGAGCCGCGGGATCCGTACCGGTTCGAAGAATTGTACCCCCCCGCCGAGGGTTGTCAACGAGGGAATCGGCTCCGCCCGGTACACCGGAAGGTCCTGCCGTTCCGGGCGGATGTTTGCCTTGGACGGGAGAATATATTACCATACTAATCATAATACTACTTTGGAGGCGCTTCGTTGAGACAAACAGTCCTGTACCTCCTGATCGCCTCCTCGATCCTCGCCCCGGTCCACGCGGAGTTTGCGGACTTCACCTTCATAGCCCCGCGCTTCAACTTCCGCATCCTCGGAGGGCCGCCCGTCCCGACGGGGGCGGATGTCGAGCTGCGGTTCCCCCTCGGAGATCCGGGCGGCGCTCCCCTGGCCCTCTCCCTCCGTCTGGGCGCCGGGTACGAGGACGGAAAGCTTGTCCGGGATCCGGCGAGCGGCGAGCCGATTCCGGCGCCGGCGACCTTCGACGATCCGGCGAGGTTCGACGCCCCGAACGCCCAGTGGGATCTCGGCGTCGTGCTCGGACTGATCCGGGGTTCCGGCGGCAACCTGCTGGAGGCCTTCCTCCTGTACCGGGGCCGGTGGGACGTGTATCGGAGCGGCTTTTCCACGGCGGTCTTTCCGGATTCCCGGGGGATGTTCGGAACGGCCCTTCTGGCGGGCTTGGGGTACGACCGGGTCCGGGATCTCGGCCGGGGCCTGAAATACGGAGCGGCCGCGGAGGTCTCCGCGGAGTGGGGGCCGGGGTTCCTGGCTTCCCGGTTCGGACCCGTGGAATACGGCCGGTTCAACGCGTCCATGCGCGGTTACCTCCCGCTTTTCCCGGAAGACTCGTCCCTGTTCCGGATCCTGGCGCCCCAGCTGGCCCTGCGGGCCGCCGCGGACGCGGCCTTCGGCCCGGACCAGCCTCTCTTCGTTCTTCAAGGTTTCGGAGGCCGCTACGAAGGGCTGGCCTTGGCGGGGGAGGTGAGGGGTTACCCGACCCGAGCCTACGACGCCTCTCTCAAGGCCTACGGCAACCTGGAGCTCCGGGTCTTCGGACCCGCCCTGGGTCCCGCGGCCCCCGTGGTCCTGGGATTCTTGGACGTCGGCCGGTATTCTGGCCTGCACAAGTCCCCTTCCTATGGGGACTCTTCGGGTACCCTGGCCTCCGTCGGCGCCGGTCTGGCCCTGGGCATCGGACCGGCCTTCCACGGGGGAGTCTACGCCGGAACCATCCTGCCCGTGGAAGATCCCCTCTTCGAGGTCTACGTTCCCGGGAGCGGCAGGGGATTCCTTTCGGCCATGTTCACCCTGCATTTCTAGCGGGGTGCCGAACCGCCCGAAGCCCTCCGACCGCTGAGAAGGCCGGGGTTCCGCGGAAGCGGATGGAGTCCTGAAAAGCCTTGTGGTATATTCGAGCCCGAGATTTATCCGGGACTTCCGCCGGAAGGGAAACGAGGCAGCCATTAAAGCGAACGCGCGGACCGACCGCGATATCCTCATACGGATGGGTGCGGCCTTCGCGGCCATCCGGCAAACCGCGGGGCTGAGCCAGTCCGAACTGGCCGCCGCGACCCGATTGCACGTCAACACGATCTCGAACATCGAACGCGGAGTGAACGATCCGTCCATATTCGCGGTCGGGCTCCTGTGCTTCGGCTTGGGCTGTCCGCGGATAGAGTTGGACGATTTCGGCCTGACGCCGCGCTTTGATCCCGCCGCCCGGCTTCCCCCCAGGATTTTTCGCAGCCTGGTCTGGACGCCCGAAGCGGTTAGGGTCCACAGCTCGAGTTTCCGGACTTGCAGGCAGGCCGCGGGCTTAACCTTGAAGACCCTGTCGAAGCTCGCCGATGTCCATATGAATACCGTGAGGAAGTCGCTATAGGTGAGGAGGACACCGGGGCGGTACACAGCGTCACGCGGCTTCTGGTGTCCTTCGACTTGAGTTCACTGCCCGCGGACGCGCAAATCGAATCCGCGAAGCTCCGTGTTTACCAGAACGGCACGTTCTCCGGGAACAGTTACGGAGCGCTGGACGAGGTTCTGGTGAGCAACGTCGATTACGACGCCGGCACTTCCGCGGCGGAGCTGTTCGGGGGGAGGACCACCGGGTACGATATAGGAATCGGCCCCTTGTCGACGTCCTATGTCCCGAACGCCTGGCACGAGCTGGAGGTCACGGAATCCGCGGTGGCGGAGATGACGGAGCGCCTCACCGGCAGGCTTCAGTATCGAATTCAACACGAGTACGAAAACAATCACGACGACGTCTGGGACGCCGACGGATGGGCGACCGGCGACAGCCCGGCCAACCGGCCCGAGCTGGTGATCGAATATTCCGATTGAGGGAACCACACAGGCGCATCCTAGGAGTTGGAACGAAGTCGATCCGTAAACAATCATCAAATGATTAAATAATCTTGATTAAATAACCTCCGATCCGCGCATCCTTGCGTTGCTTCTCCATAGCTTGTGATATACTTCCCGCTGTAAAATGTATAAACAATGGAGAAGTGATGTATAAAAGCTTCCTTCCTAACCGGCTTGTTGTTCTCACACTGGCAATCATACTGCTTTCCTCGTTCCCGGCTTTTAGCGGGGATTTCGGCCTGGAGGCCGGTTTCGGGGCGGGGATCTGGGGGGGACCCTGGTCCCGGGACGTCCTTAGCAGCCAGGATACTCTAGGGTTGGGTTCGAGGCGTCTGCTCATCCCGGCGGGATCCTCAGCTGTGGTATGGAAGGGGCCGGAACTGTTCGGTCCCTTCCGGCTCGAGGTCGCAGCCGGCCTGGGTTTGTGGTCGGGATCCTGGGGAGGATACGAGAGCGGCGATCTGGAACAGGCTCATTCCATCCTGGCCCTCGCCTTGGAAGCCCGCCCCAGACTGACCGCGGAGTTCCCGTTGAAACGGGGAGCTCTTGTCGTGGATGCAAACCTTGGAACCGGGTTCGTGCTCGGCCCCCTCCTGTCGATCGACACCCTTCCCGGCGTGCGGAGCGTTTCCAAGGCTTCGCCGGAATTCCTCAACAGATTGATGGGAATCGCCGGCTTGGGGATCGGATACCGGTTCACCAGATTCTTCGTCCTTTCCCTGCGCCTCGACGGCGGTATCGCCGATTTCGATCCCGCCCCCGGAAGTGATCCTTCGCTGATGGGGCGGCTCTTGGTTTGCGCCGAATATCTCTTCCCGAAAAAGGAGACTCTATGACGCCGCGTCGCGAGCTCGGCCGCGTTTCGCGTTCGGTTCCCGGACCCCTGCTGGCGGCGGCCGTGCTGTGTCTGGGGTCCTGTGCCCCCTTGTTCGAGGCCATCCCCGCGGATCCGGACGCCGTCCTCGTCTTTCCCGTCTCCGGGACCGGAAACTTCACCTACGAAGTCCAAGTGGACTCGGAACCCAGGGATTTGTACTTCATCTTCGCGGCCTCCGTCGGCAAGGACAATTACGCGGTCCCATCCGCAAGATCCCTATCCGTGGACGGCTCGTCGCTCCCCGATCCGGCCGCGCCCAAGCTCCCTTTTGAGTTCGGCGCCGCCGCCGATCGGGGCCAGAGGATCGCTGACTTCAACCGGAATCCCTGGAGTGTCATGGGGGTCGCCAAGGATCCGTCGATACCCGCTTCCAAATACGCGTCTCCTGTACCAACCGCCCCCCGGGCTGCCTACGCTGTCGGGGACACCGACACTCTCCAGGACGATGTCTCGACCTGGCCCTCCACTTGTCGGTACGTCTCGGCTCCTATCGCTGTGGACGCCGACGGGACTCCTCGGCGCCTGGTCGTCTGGGTGGAGAACGCGTCTTGGAACGGGAGCAAGGCGACTACCGTAACCCAGACCATGGTGGACTGGCTGGCCGGAAGATTCCTTGCCTCCGGGGCGGACAACGACGTGTTCGACTGGGTCACCGCCATCCTGGGCCCGGAGTGGGGGGATACCCCCTACTCCAACCTGATCGGGTTCGACGGGGACATCCATATCGTTCTTGCGGATATAGAAGGGGACAACGAGCCCGACGGCGGGATGGTCGGGTACTTTTGGTCCCTCAACAACTTCACGAACGCCTACCTGGCCGTCACCCCCTACGCGGGCCTTTCCAACGAGCGGATCATGTTCGTCTTGGATTCCGTGATGTTCGCGAATCCCCTGGGCGGCGGAAACGACTCGGTCTGGTCCCCTGACGACTATTGGGCTCGGGAACTCTATTCAACCTTGGCCCACGAATTCCAGCACATGATCTCCTTCTATCAGAGGTCCATACTGCGGGATTCCCAAGGTGCGGACGTATGGATCGAGGAGCTCTGCTCCCTCCTGACCGAGGACCTCCTGTCCGATCGGATGGGCGTCCCGGGACCCCGGGGCGTGGATCCCGCCGACGGGACCGCGGGGGCCTCGGACAATCCCGAAGGCCGGATGCCGCTCTTCAACCGATACACCTATTTCCCCCTCGTGATCACCGGCGGCTACGACGTGTTCGACTACTCCACCACCTACGCCTTCGGCGCCTGGCTCGCCCGGAACTACGGAGGCGCCGCCCTCTTGCGCCGTCTGGTCCACTCCTCGGCTTCGGACGAATCCCTGGTGGAGAACGCCGCCGCCTCGGGAGGGTCCTACCCTTCGGACCTCGATTCCCTGCTGGTCCGCTGGGCCGCGTCGATCCTCCTCTCCGACCGGGATGATATGCCACCGGGGTACCGGTACAACTCAGGAGGCTGGTTCAACTCCACCCTGGACGGGATCTCCTATCGCCTGGGATCCATCGACGCGTTCCGCTACCAAAGGTACGGCACCGCGGAGCAGGGGCCCTATGTGTTCACCGCCGAAGGACCGGCGGGACAGGGCTTGGCCTCGTCGAACGTGTTCTTCCGGGCGGCACAGAATTTCACGGGGACTCGGTCCTACGAGATCAGCCTGCCCGAGGGAGTGAGGATGTATGCGGTGTTGAAGTAATTCGGGGACCGGACCTGGCGGCCCGGGATAGTACGGCGCTTGCTCCGCGTAGGCGGAGTTAGAAGGATAATAAAGGAGAAGGTATGAAAAAACTATCGTTTAGACTGGTTGCGATCTTCCTTGTCATTGCTTTTGCTATTGTCCTTGGTTCATGCTCCTTGTTTGCTGGTGATACCTATCTTGCGGTGGATTGGTATGGATTGATTCTAGTAAAAGGTGCTTGGGATATGCCTTATCCATACTCTTCCGGGACCTGGTCGTATGACACATATTATGGAGTAGAAACGGGATCTTATTATGGTGAATATGCCCTAGATATTGATAACAATGGATCGCTTGATTACGGCTGGTACTATTTCAATCTTTCGATCGACGCTGAGCCGTTTACTGATGTGTATTATTACCTCTACTTGAATTATGATGGGCCTTGGCTGCTCTCTGACCAAAAAACGCCAGCGCCTCGAGTCTATGGATCGGACGGGTCCTGGGTCTCTTCAATAGAGGCTGATGGTAAGACAATCATATTGAGTTCAAAGGCAATGGTCGAAAGTCCTGATCCGGAGAATATTAACTTCAAATCAAAATAGCACTCGATACATCCCGGAGTCCCCCGCCCGTTCTGAGATAATATCGCCGCCCGGGTGTTACCGGGCGGCTTTTAATAAGACATTTGGGCGTCGAAAGGACTTGGTATAGCCATAGATTTTCACTAGCTTTTTACAAGTTATGGGATCGTCCGGTATTCGGAGCTTAGGTTTCGAGGCCTAGTTCGAGGGACCTTACCCGCCAGTTCGTTCCCCTGTTCCTACCTCCACCCTCCGATCAGGGCGCCCGCTCCGGCCAGGAAGAGCAGGCGGTAGCCTGCGTCGATCAGGATGACCACGGGTTTGGTCATCCTGAAGGCCGCGTTGGACACCTCCGAGGCGACTACGAAGCCGACCGCGATCAGGGCACCCAGGCCGGCTCCGGGCAGGATGATAACGTCAAGCTTTTTTCGCACAATTAAGCGCTTCATCTGGTTATCGCGGGCTACGCGTCCAGCACCTGGTAGCTGGCCATACCGGCCAACCTATTCATGTCCATGTACCGTTTGGTTCCCCATTCTCGGCCAGCGATGTATCGTAAACGCGCTGTTACGAGCATCAGCGCGGATCTTCCGTCCGGGAAGTTGCCCACGACTCGTGTCCGCCTTCGAATCTCCCGCATGATGCGCTCCATTGGGTTGTTCGTCCGGATGCTTCTCCAATGCTCTCGTGGGAATGAAGTGTAGGTAAGCGTTTCCCGTATGCCTTCTTCTACGGTCCTTGCCGCCACGGACAGCTTCATGACCTTGAGCTTTTCTATGACCTGTTCTGCCTTCTCGATCGAAGCTTCGCGGTCTTCCTGGGCATGAATGGCCTTGAGCATTGCTGCTACATCCTTCACCTTCGTTGAAGGAACGTTGGTAAACACGTTGCGATAGAAGTGGACCGAGCAGCGCTGCCACTGGGCTTCGGGGTAGTACTCACCGAGGGATTCAACAAGTCCCATGCACTTGTCGGAGATGAACAGCCGAACCCCGGCAAGCCCACGGTCCTTCAAAGAAGCGATAAACGATCCCCAGCCGGACTTGTCTTCCTTGGCCCCTTCGCAGGCACCCAGGATTTCCCTGTACCCATCGTTATTTACGCCAAAGGCCACAAGGATGGACACGTTGCGGATCTCATCCGCCCAGGTTCGCTTTAGGACGATTCCGTCCAAGTATACGTACGGGAACGAGCCTTCTATCTTCCGGTTCCGCCAAGCATCGATCTTGTCGTACAGCTCTTGGTTCAGCTTCGAGACGACACCCGCGGATACCCGCGTGCCCCAGAGGGCTTCGGTGATGTCCTCGACTCGGCGTACGGATACGCCGGCCAGGTACATCTCCATGAGCGCTTCTTCCACCGAGCATTCCCGCCTACGGTACCGGTCGATGATCGCGCTTTCGAAAGGTATGGTCCTCAATTTAGGTACCTTGAGTTTAACCATCCCCGCCTTGGTCTGCAGGCTCCGTTCATAATGCCCTGCCCGAGTATCCAGGCGGCTGACGCTGCGCTCATACCGTCTTGCGCCACACAGTTCATCCGCTTCGGCGTCCAGCAGATTGTTCAAGGTCTGCTCGACCGTCTCCCGTACCACTTCGCCGAGCTGGCTCTTCACGAGTCCCTCGTCGATGCTTATAATCTTTCCTTGTGGGCGTCCTTCGCTCATGGCGTCTCCTTTTTGGTTTGTTGCGGTGTGGTAACCTAACTAAACCAGATGGAGACGCCTCTTTCAATGACCAATTGTGCGAAAGATATTGTACGCTACC
>JBGSPT010000299.1:0-5946 GCA_041738475.1 Treponematales bacterium | reverse complement strand
GCCCTCGGGGTGGACGCGAATCTCAGCTGGCTCGCCGTCCCCTCCGATCCCGTAGTGATCGACGAGGGAGCCTTCGGCTCCGTCATGGGCACGCCCCTGCCGAGCCAGGACGTGACGGTCATAGAATCCGGCGACCCCCTGTATTTCAAGGCGGGCGTCCAGTTTAATCAGGTGGTCTGGAGCTGGGGCAGGGTGCCCGGGGCTGTGGCTCTGCGGCAGGCGGAGCTGGAACTGGCCGACGCCCTGGCCGGGAAGGCCCGGACGGAGGCAGCCGTCCGGCTGTACAAGGCCCTGTACTCCCTCCGGGCCGATCGACAACTCCTGGCCATCGTGGAGGAGCAGGAGCGCCTGGCCCGGCGGATGCTGACCTCAATCGCCGCGTCCCGGGATGCGGGGGTCATCACCTCCCTGGAGTACCAGGACGCGGCCCTCAACGTGGAGGGGTTCGGAAGGACCGCCGCGTCTTTGCGAGCGGCCGTGGATTCCCTGGTCGGGGAGATAGCCGCCCTGGCGGGCCTGGAGGGGGAAGGCCCCTTCACGATATCCACGGAGGGCCTTGCCATGGAGCCCCGGCTCGGGGAGACTGACATAGGCGCGTGGAGGAGGAACGCCCGGGAGCGGAATCCCGACCTGATCGTCGCGGACCGCGCCTTGGACGCGTCCGTCTCCGGATACGAGCTGTCCAGGCGCTCCGCCCAGGGAAGGCCGGACATCGGGCTGAGCTTGGGCTTCGGGGCTTCGGGATACCTCCCGGCCTTCGCGGACTCGTGGGAAGAGGACGACATCGACTTCTTCCTGAACCTTACGGTGGCCGTGAAGGGGACCCTGGTGGATTTCGGCTCCAGCGCCGGGACCGTGGAGTCCGCTGAGGCCGGGGTGGCTAAATCCCGGGCCCAGCTCGACGGGGCGGCCCGGAGGCTCGATTCGTCCGTCGCCGCCCTCTACGCCTCCCTCCAGGCCCTCAGGGGGGACGTGGAATACGCGGAGCGCCGGGCCTTGTGGGACGAGGCCATGCTTGCGGACCGGGTTGTGCGTCGGGAGGCCGGGAGCATCGGGGACCTCGAGCTCCTGGAGGCGAGGACGGAGTACCTCGCGGGCATCATGGACCTGACCATGAAGAGGATGAACTACGCGGATGCGGCCCTCACGTTCCTGGGCATGGCCGCTCCGGAGACGGTCCGCACGGGAGAGGCCGTTCGGCCGTGACAGGCCTCGGGGAGGGGAAATGGGCGGCAAGGCTCTGATCATCGAGGACGACGAGGCGATCGCGGACCTCATCGCCCTGTTCATGGGCAAGAGCGGCATCGAGGCCGTTTCGGTCCGGAGCGCCGAGGAGGGCAGGGACGCGATGTCCGGCTTCCGTCCGGATCTCGTCATCCTCGACCTCAACCTCCCGGGCATGGACGGGATGCTCTTCCTGGAGGAGCTCCGCCGGTCCGATCCCGTGCCCGTGATCATCGTATCCGCCCGGGAAACCGACGAGGACAAGATCCTCGGACTGGGGCTGGGGGCGGACGACTTCGTGACGAAGCCCTTCTCTCCCCGGGTCCTCGCCGCCCGCGCCCGGGCCCAGCTCAGGAGGAGCGGGCTCGAGGCGGCCCGTAAACCCCGCATCCGGTTCGGCCCCTTTTCCCTGGACCCGGACGGGAAGCTGCTGGAGAAAAGCGGGGTCCGCCTTTCCGTGAGCCCGAAGGAATTCGAGATCCTGGCCTTTCTCGCGGGCCGCCCGGGCGCGGCGTTCCGGCCCGACGAGTTGTACCGCGCGGTCTGGGGCTCCGATTACGGCGATGTCTCCACCGTGGCTGTCCATATCCAGCGCCTCCGGCGCAAGATCGAGAAGGACCCGACCGACCCCCGCTGGATCACCACGGATCACGGGTTCGGGTACCGGTTCGATCCGAAGGGCGGCGGGGGATGAGGCTCAGGGCCCAGATCGCGGGAACCATGGTCATCGTCATAGTCCTGCCACTGGCGGGGCTCCTCTACTTCTATCGGTTCGGGCTCGGGCTTTCCGTGCCCGCGCCGTTCCTTCAATACCTCCTGCTCAAGCGTGAGATTTCGTCCCTCATCCGGACGGACGGGGAGGGGAGCTTGTTCTTGAGCCGGGAGATGGATCTGCCCCCCGGGCTCGAGCTGCTCATCGTGGATTCCCGGAGGCGGGTGGTATTCTCGAACATCCCGGATCATCCGGAGGGGGATCCCTTTGTCTCGGAGCCCGGGTCGCGGCTTTTCATTCCGGGACGGCTCGCGGATCCGGGGGGGGAGAAGGTCGTAGTCGCGGAAACCCTGCTCCTGGAGGGAAGGGCCGTGGGGGAGGTTTTCACGATCCTGCGGGTTCCGCACGATTCCCTCTGGCAGTCGGCGCTTTTCTCGACCCTCGTCACCTGGTTCCTCCTATTCCTGGTTTTCATGGGAATCGGAGTGAGCTTCGTGGTGGGACGGCTCGGGGCGGCTGTCCTGAACCTCGAGCGGGCCGCGGAGCACATCGCGGCGGGGGATCTGGATTCGGCCATCCGGCCCGAAGGCCCCCAGGAGATCGCGTCCCTGTCGGTCACCCTGGACCGGATGCGCCGGGCGCTCAAGGAGGAATCCGAGCGCCGGGTGAGGTTCCTGGCGGCCATCTCCCACGACCTGAAAACACCCCTCACCTCCATAGAGGGCTATATCGAGGCCCTGGAAGACGAGCTCGGGGACTCCCATCCGGAATCGTCCCGCTATGTCGGGATCATGAAGGAAAAGGCGGCTTCCCTGGAGCACAGGGTCCGGGATCTTCTGGATTTCGCCCGGGCCAGCACGGGGGAGTGGAGGGCGAAGCTCCAGCCACGGAACCTTCGGGATTTCCTCCACAGGATAGCCCGGGGTTTTTCCGCGGATGCGGGCCTTCTGGGCATGGGATTCTCCTCCTCCCTGGAAATACCTCCGGATCTGACGGTCAGCATGGACGAGCCCCTCGTGGTCCGGGTGATGGAGAACCTCCTTTCGAACTCCCTCCGGTACTGCCCCGAAGGAACTACCATCGCCCTCAGTGCCCGGGTGTGCGGACCCCGGATCGAGGTCGTCGTGGAGGACGACGGTCCGGGGATTCCCCGGACCGACCTGGCCCGGATCTTCGAGCCTTATTTCCGGGGCGGCAGGCCCTCCCGCACGGAAGGTTCCGGGCTCGGGCTGTACATCGCCCGGAGCATCGTCCAGAGCCACGGCTGGGAGCTGTCCGCCTTCTCCGAGGAGGGCCGGGGCTCCCGATTCACCATCACGATGCCGACGGCGCCCTCGGACGTCCCGCCTGGTACGAACGGGGAGCTCGGGCTTTGAGATGCCGGAACGGGGATACCAGGAAGGGGAGGAGTGCACGCGCCCTCCTGGCGGCCGCGGCCGTACTGGGCGTCCTGTCCACCGCCCCCCTCGGGGCGCAGGCGGCGCCGGCTTCTTCCGCGGAGGCCTGGATGGGATTCTGGACGGGCGAACAGGCGAAGGCCCAATTCGAGCTGCGCCCCGCGGACGGCGGGACCTACGAGGTGGCGGTCGTATGGGTGGCCGAGGATGTGGAGGAGCGGGGCCGGCGGATGGTGGGCGAGCGCATCATCTGGGGGCTCTCCTGGAACCCAGGGAGTTCCCGGTTCGTGGGCGGAACAGCCAGGATGGAACGGGACGGCCGGACCGCGGAGGCCTCCTGCGAGCTGCGGCCCCGCAAAGACGGCAACCTGGAGTTCCGCGCGGGATACGGCTTTCTCTCGCGTTCCGTGGTCTGGGTGCGGGTGCAGAAGCCCGTCGACCTAATGGACTCCAGCGCCCGGCGCGCTCCTTAGGATCCTACCGGTACGCCTCCTGGAATTCCCCGATGGCCTTGACCACCTCCCGGATCTGCTCCGTGGGGGGCAGGATGGTGGTCCGGAAGTGGGCCGTGCCCGGGAGCTGGCCGAAGCCGCTGCCGGGAACCACACAGATTCCCGTCTTTTCCAGGAGGGCCATGCAGAAATCCTGGTCCGTCCTGCCCGCGGGCAGGGTGATCCTGGGATAGGCGTACATGGCCCCGGCTATGGGGTTGCAGCGGATGCCGGGGATCCGGTTGAGCCCTTCGGCCAGGAGTTCCGCCCGGGCCCTCAGCTCCGCGAGGATGCCGTCCCGCTCCCGCACGTACAGGTCCCGGCTGGGCTCCCCGGGCCGGGGAGGCCGGACAAGGAGGTAGACGGCGGCCTGGCCCACCGTGTTGGCGCAGAGGCTGATCGACTGGAGCTTGGTCAGCTGGGCCACTACGTCGGGTGGCACGTTCCGGACTTCCAGGTAGCCTCCCCGCTGGCCGCACTCCCCCAGGAAGCCCTTGGAGCAGGAGTGGAAGCTGAAGAGGGACACGTCCTTGTATCCCTTGCCTTCCAGGACCTTGGCGAAGGACACGAAGCGGTCCCCCTCCCGGTAGACGTTGCTCTGGTAGACCTCGTCGGCCAGCACGGAAAGGCCGTGCTCCCGGGCGAAGTCCAGGACCATGGCGATGTTCTCCTCGTCCAGAACCGAGCCCGTGGGGTTCCCGGGGTTGATGACCGAGATGGCCCGTACCCGGACTCCGTAGCGCCGGGCCTCGGCCAGGCTCTCCTCCAGCATGGATCGATTCAGCTTCCAGCCGTTCTCCTCGTCCAGGTAGTAGTGGACCTGCTTGCCCTCGTAGAGGGTGATGGTGGCGGAGTACAGGGGGTACTGGGGGATGGGGATCATGATCCCGTCCTCGGGGCCGGCGATCAGGATCCGCAGGACCGCCTGGACGCCCTTGGACGCCCCGTCGGTGATGTAGACCGCCTCGGGGTCCGACTCGATCCCGTCCCGCTCCCGGATGAAGGACGCCACCGCCTGGCGGACGAATTTCATGCCCTTGCTCTCCGAGTAGGCCCCAAGGCCGTGCTTGGAGCCCGTCAGGATATCCCGGGCCGTCTTTCGGACGTCCTCGGGAAAGGCCTCCGACGCCCGGTCCGCCAGCTCCGGCCACTCGCAGAGGGCCAGGACCTGGCGCAGCCAGGTGAGGGGCTTCTGACCCAGGGACTGGGGGTTCCCGATGTTGCAGTAGATGATGCGCTTCCCCTGGGCTTCCAGTTCCTGGGCGCGGGTGGGGATGGCTCCCCGGACGGCGTACTCGGCTTCCCGGACGGCGGGACAGATATCCTCGAGACGGACGGACATGGCTCCTCCCTGGATTCGGGCGTTCGGATTCGGGGGAATGATCGGGTGACCGCTAGGATTGTACCACCGGTTCCGGGACCGGACAAGGAGACGGTCCGTCCCGTCCCGCCGGGTACTTCCGGGCCGCTTATATCGACCGGGTCCGGGCGGGTATACTCGGCCCGGGGAGCGGACGTCCGGAATGAAAGCGAGGGGCGCGCCGATCCCGGAAGGAAGGTCATGACCGAGCTCAAGGAAACCGCGTCGCGCCCGGAGCGCGCGCTTCTCATAGGGATCCAGACCGACACGATCTCCAAGCACGAGGCGGAGAGTCTCCTGGCCGAGCTGGCCGGCCTGGCCAAGACCCTGGGCGTCCAGGAGGCGGGACGGATCCTGATCCGGATCCGGGACCGGACTGCCTCCCACCTCCTGTCCTCGGGCAAGGTACAGGAACTTATCCGAGCAGCCGAAGCCGAGGACGCGGACTCCCTCATCTTCGATTATCCCCTGTCCCCGGTCCAGCAGAGGAACTGGGAGGAGGACTCGGGCCGGGTGGTCTACGACCGCAGCGAGCTGATCCTCAAGATCTTCGCGGGCCGGGCCCTAACCCGGGAGGCGGGTCTCCAGGTGGAGCTGGCCCGGCTCCAGTTCGCCCTGCCCCGGCTGGCCCATTCCCGAGAGGACCTGATGCGCCAGAAGGGCGGGCGCTACGGCACCAAGGGGTCCGGGGAAAAGGCCCTGGAGCTGGACCGGCGCAAGATCGAGGCGCGGATCCGGGACATCCAGGAGGATCTCAAGAAG
>JBGSPT010000075.1:0-2535 GCA_041738475.1 Treponematales bacterium | reverse complement strand
CCGAAAGCATGGGCATGGTGCCCTGGGTCCCCGCAGTGGTCGGCTTCCTTGCGGGAGGCTTGTTCCTCAAGCTCGTGGACAAGGTCCTGCCCCACCTCCACATCGAGGCCAAAATGGAAGACGCCGAGGGACCCAAGACGTCCTGGCAGAGATCCATCCTCCTGGTGTTCGCCATCACGTTGCACAACATCCCCGAGGGCCTGGCCGTGGGAGTGGCCTTCGGTGCCCTGGCGGCGGGCATCCCGAGCGCCACCCTGGCGGGTGCCGTCGCCCTCGCCCTGGGCATCGGCCTGCAGAACTTCCCGGAAGGGGCGGCCGTCTCCATCCCCCTCCGCCGGGAAGGCATGAGCCGCCTCAAGAGCTTCTGGTACGGACAGGCCTCGGGGGTCGTGGAGCCGGTGGCGGGCTTCCTCGGCGCGGTCCTGGTCGTGGCCGTCCAACCCCTCCTGCCCTACGCCCTGTCCTTCGCGGCGGGAGCCATGATCTACGTGGTGGTGGAGGAGGTTATCCCGGAATCACAGGGTTCCGGAAACTCCGACATCTCCACCCTGGGGGCCCTGGGGGGCTTCGCGCTGATGATGCTCTTGGACGTGGCCCTGGGCTGAGAAACCGGAGGGAGGAACCATGGACCGAAAGAAGAGGATCCTGGCCACGGCCGCGGCCCTGTTCGCTGTGCTGTTCGCCGCGCGGCTCGCCTGGGAGCTGACCCGGGACCGGACGAGGCCGGTCGGCGGATTCGGGCAGGTTGAGCTGTACCAGTCCTCAGCGCCCGCAGCGGATCGCAGGAACTACGCCAGCGCCAAGATCGCCGTGGACCAGGCCCCTTCGGGGGCCCAGGTGGTGGAGCAAAAATACGAACGGGTGTCCCAGATCGAGTCGAGGACCGAGCACTGGGATTCCGACATAGCCGCCGTGAAGCTGGCCATCGAGGGGGCCAAGGCCCTGGTCCAGAGGGAGAACTCTTACGGACTTCCGGGAAACCGCGTCCTGTCCCTCTCCCTCGGGGTCATCCCCGACGCTTTCGACCCCACCGTGGAGACCCTCAAGGCCATCGGGGAACTCCGGTCCGCCAACGTGGTCAAGACGGACAGGACCTCGGACTTCCGGGCCCTGGAAGCCCGCAGGCTTTCCCTGGAAAAGACCCGGGACGGCCTGGCCCGGCTGCGCGACTCGGGGGCCCAGCTTTCCGACCGGATCGACCTGGAGACCCGGATCCTGGAGATCGAAGGCCAGATCCAGGAGCTGGGCGTCTCCCTGGGGGACTTCAGCGAGCTCAACTCCTTCTGCACCGTCCACTTCACCCTGCGGGAGATCCCTTCCGGCGCCTGGGGTCCGCGCCTTTTGGACGCCGTGCTTTCCGCCCTGGGCTGGACGGTCCTGGTCTACCTGGGCCTGGGGGCCTGCATCCTTGCGGCCCTGGGAGCCGCGGCGTTGGCTCTCAAACTCGCGGACCGGCTGAAGGACGGGCGGGACCGCCGGCCTTAGGGGCATCCGCGATTCCCGGTCACGGCAGGTCCGGGGACCGCGGAACCGCCGCCTTGACGGCTTGCCGTTTTCGCATTTTCCCTCTATCTTAGCGGGAAGGCCGCACTCGGGCCCGGGACGCGAGTCGTCCTATCTCACTCTATTGGACAGGTTATGAAGAAACTCATCCTTGCCGCTCTCGTCGCCTCCTCGATCCTCCTTTCCTGCAAGGGCCAGGACAAGCCCGCGGAGGGGGAGGAGCCGAAGGCCTCCAAGAAGGACGTCAGCTACGCCTTCGGGGTGGCGATCGGAACCAGCCTGAAAGAAGCCTACGTCGAACTCGACTACTCCTCCTTCCTCAATGGCATCAAGGACGTCCTGGACAAGGACAAGCCCGAGATCGACATGGAGAAGGCCCAGGAGCTCATCCAGAACGCCGTGATGGAAGCCCAGGAGAAGAAAAACGCCGAAAACGCCGAGAAGGAGAAGGCCTTCCTCGCCGAGAACGGCAAGAAGGACGGGGTCAAGTCCACGGAAAGCGGACTCCAGTACGTGGTGCTCAGCGAGGGTTCCGGCCCGAAGCCCACGGCCACTGATACGGTGAAAGTGCACTACACCGGCACCTTCACGGACGGCAAGACCTTCGACTCCTCGGTGGAGCGCGGCGAGCCCGCGGAGTTCGTGGTGGAGGAAGTGATCCCCGGGTGGGTCGAGGCTCTCCAGCTCATGCCCGTGGGCAGCAAGTACAAGCTCTTCATCCCCTCCAGCCTGGCGTACGGGGAAGAGGGCGCCGGCGGGGTCATCCCTCCCTTCTCCACCCTGGTCTTCGAAGTCGAACTTCTCTCGATCGAAGCTGCCGAGTAGTCTCTTTCTCCGCCAACGGCCGCGGTCCCGGTTTCGGGGGCCGCGGCCGTTTCCGTTCCCCCCCCGGAAGCTTGCCTTTCCTTCCGTCCCCCTCCTCGGTATCTTCTAAGAACGAACAAGGAGCCGCCATGGATCTCAAGCTGAACGGTAAACGTGCCCTCGTGACCGGGGCTTCCAGCGGTCTGGGGTTCGCCACGGCCCGCCTCC
>JBGSPT010000026.1:0-1961 GCA_041738475.1 Treponematales bacterium | reverse complement strand
AGGTTCACGGAGCGCCGGATCACGGCGAGCCTCCCGCGGGTCTCTGGGGCACCCGCTCCAGCCGGGAGACGTCGAAGCCCAGCCTCCGGGACTCCTCCACCAGGGCCTCGTAGACCTCCGGGGCAGGTACGGGATCCTTGGCCATAAGCCATAGGTAATCCAGGGTCCCGCTGGTCACCAGCATGGTCCGGTCCTCCTCGTTCCAATAGATCAGGCGGTAGGGCAGCCAGGTGAAGGGGAAGGGCCGGGCGGACATCTCCCCGGCTATCGCGGGATTCGGAATCCGGAGCTTCTGCTTCATCACCCCCTTCTTCCCGTCGAAACCGCCCTTGTAGCCCTCGTAAAGGACCAGCCAGGTTCCGTCGTCGTTGCGGATGTATGTGTCCGTTGTGCCGACCCAGTCCCCTGCGATGGGTATGGGTATGCGGGCGATCTCGAACCAGGCTCCCTCGAAGAGGCCGAAATCGACGGTCCGAACCGCCGGGATGTCCTTCGTGGAGGGGGCGCCCGCGCAGGCCGACAGGACCGCCAGGGCGGCCGCGGCGAGGGCCGCGATGCGAACTGCCGAGTTTCGGGCGTGGTTCATCTCGATGCCTCCTTCCCCGCGGACTTGGGAGGCAGGGGGATGAAGATGCTGGTCCTGCGTTTATACTCTTGGTATGCGGGGTCGGAGCCGTACTTGGCGTCCGCGCTCTTCTCCAAGAGGGGGATCCCGCTCACGAAGAGCAGGAGGATCGTTATGAAGACGGGGCCCAGGACGGAGATCCAGAGGAAACCCGAGAGGGCCGGGACGGCGTACAGGAAGAGGCCCCACCAGAGAAGGGACTCCCCGAAGTAGTTCGGGTGCCGGGACCAGGACCAGAGTCCCGTGGTGATCACCCCCGATCTCCCGGACTTCTTGAACGCGGATTTCTGCGCATCCGCCTCCACTTCGATCACGAACCCGGCGAGCCACAGCGCCATGCCCACGATCTCGAAGGTTCCGAAAGACCGCGGCGAGACGGGGGAGGCGATGGATGCGACCACAGGCAGCAGGATCACGAACACGGCCACCGCCTGGAGGCTCCAGAAGCTGGCGAACTTCCACGGATCGTCCCGCTTGTCGTCGAAGCGGTGGTCCACCTTGATCTTGATGATCCGGGTGAACAGGTAGCTTCCAAGCCGGGCCGCCCAGAGCAGGGTGAGGATCGCGGGGACCAGGGCCGCCGGGGAGGCTCCGAGGTTCCGGAAGATGAGGACTATGGACACGAGGGCGAAGGAGAGGCTGTAGGAAAGGTCCGTCACCACGTCGGTCTTTCGGATGGCCGCATAGGCGAAAAAGACCCCGTTCACTATGACTGCAGCGAGGGCTGAGAGCACAAAAGGATTCATAATACCTCCTTTTTTGATCAAGTATTCATAAAATCATATATTTCCGGCCGAAAGGCAACGGTTATCTCGTATCTTCAAGCCTCGAAGCCGGAGGGGGGCTTGTCAAGGACGGCAAAACTGAATTATATTACCAATGGTAATATAATATCATCGGAGGCCGGAATGATTCGGAAGAACGAGGCGGGACTGACGATCCTGGGATACGCCCTGTCGGTCCTGTTGGCCGTATGCGGTGGGGCGGGGATCTTCATCCCGGGCTTCTACGAGCCCTGGCTGGAGAGGTACGGTCTCGCCTATTCGCAGGTGTTCGTCCAGGACGCCGTGTCCCTGGCCCTGGCGCCGGTCCTCGCGGCCGCGATCGCGAAGGCTCGCCGGGGATCCTACCCGGCTCTCGTCCTCTGGGCGGGAATATCTCTGTTCTCGGCCTACTACTTCTCCTTCTACGGGATGGACAAGCTGGCCACGCCCCTGTATCCCGCCTACCTGGCTATCGTCGGCCTGGGATTCTATTCCCTGACGGGCCTCCTGTCCGCGGTGGAACCCTCGGCGGCGGCGGCCCGGGTTCCGCGGCGGGCGGCGCCCCGGTTCGG
>JBGSPT010000477.1:0-1699 GCA_041738475.1 Treponematales bacterium | reverse complement strand
GGAGGGAGGTCCGGGGCCTCGATGTCCGCGGCGGGAATCGAGCCGGGCAGGAGCGCCGCGGCGGCCGCGGCTCCCCAGGCCGTCAAGGCCAGGAGGGGCAGGAGGATCAGGGCCCGGACCGCGTCCCGGGGAAGGGGGCCTCGAAGATGGAACTCCCGGGCCCGCCCCCGAACGCCGATGATGTATAGCAGGAGAAGGGTCTGCGGCGCGAGGACCGCCAGGTTCCCCGCCAGGCGGGATCCCGAAGCCAGGGTCTCGAATCCCGATGCGGCGGGAGCCGCGGCCAGGGAGGGCATGATGAAGACCGCCGCCACCAGGACGGTCTCCAACCGTATCCATGGGTGCTCCCGGCCCGGCGCTACCATGCCTCGAACCCTCCTTCGGAATTCCCGTTCAACGGGCGATACAATCGAAATGCATCGTTTTTTATAGTATAGTTGAGTCCGGGCGGCAAGGCGCGGCCGTCCGCCGGACCGAAGGCGGGGAGGAATTCCCGCGTGAAGTCCCGGAGCGCCGGGAGAGCCCATGATCGCAGTGCTCGCCGTAGTGGTCTTCATCCTCTTCCTCCTCACCATCACCCTGGGTTCCCGGGGCGACAAGAGGTACTCCTGGTTCGAGTACTACGCCAAGGGCCGGGAGTCCGGCTTCACCTTCCGCCAGGCCAAGGACCTGAAGGACCTGGCCCAGGTCGCGGGCCTTGCGGACCCGACCGAGGTCTTCTGGAGCCTCAAGGCCCTGGACAAGGTGATCGCGGCCATCACCCGCTCCCGGAACGCATCCCCGAAGGGCCTGGAACGCGAAACCGAGCATCTCCTGGAGCGGATGTACGAATACCGGCACCGGATGGAGTTCGACCAGCCGAAGTACAAGATGGGGATCAAGAGTTCCCACCAGCTCGCTGCGAACCAGCGTATCCGCATCCTGGTGCACGGGGTGGGGGTCTTCAACTCGACCCTCATCGACATCCACGCCCGCTACCTGGTCTGCACCTATCCCATCGGCGTGAAGCTTCCGGCGGGATTTTCCTGGAAGGGACGCAGGGTTTCCGTGTACTTCTGGCGCCACGAGGACGCGGGATACGTCTTCGACACCTACGTGATCGACGACCTCCGGATCCGCAGCGTCCCGGTCCTCCATCTGGCCCACTCGGAAGCCCTCTTCCGGACCCAGAAGCGTAAATCCGTGCGCGCCCGATCCCGCATCTCCGCGTACCTGTACATCCTGAAGCGGGTGGAGGGAGCCTACGAGAAACCCGAGCGGGATGCGGGACTGAAATGCGTGGTCCAGGACCTCTCGGAGGACGGCTTCGCGGTGATGATCGGGGGCAAGGCCAAGCCGGGCATTTTCGTGAAGGTCCAGTTCTTCCTGGGGGAGGACCAGGTGGTGATGAGCGGGACCGTCAAGGGCTTCGATTACTGGCCCGAGAACAACCGTTCCCTGGTGCATGTGGAGGCGGTGCGCCCGAGTCCCCGCATCCGGAACCTCATACGATCCTACGTATATTCGTCCCGGGCCTCCGATCCGGACGCGGCCGGGGGCGGCGGCGAGGTGTTCGCCTCCCTGAGCGCTCCGTCCGGGAGGCGCGGATGATCCGTAACGATATCGCCGCGGCGGGACTTTTCTATACGGGGCCCTTCCGCGCCCCGCCGCCCCGATCGGGGATCCGCCGCCTTGCCCGCGGCGGCGTCCCGGCCCGGGG
>JBGSPT010000289.1:0-8930 GCA_041738475.1 Treponematales bacterium | reverse complement strand
TTCCCTCGGCCTCCCGGGCCAGGGGGTCGAACAGCGCCTCCCGGGCCAGGGAGAGGGCCGCCAGGGCCCGCTCCTCGTTCCGGAAAAAAACGAAGGCGGCGACCCCGGGGAAGTCCGAGGCCAGTGCCTTCCGAAGGCGGTCGAGGTGGCGGGCGGGGGCCTCCTTGAGCAGGCCCAGGTCGATCCCGTTCTTGGCCCGGGTGCCCGCGAATCGGCCCTTGGCACCCAGGAAGCCCCGGTTGTCCAGGAGCCGGAGGTCCAGGAAGCGCCGGCCGTCCTCGGTATAGATCCTCCAGCCCCGCATGCGCCGTACGGGGGGCAGTCCGGTCTTCATTTCAGAGCCTCCAGTTTCCGGGTGAACTTGGGGAAGAACTGGAGCACCCGCCCGGTCTCGAAGCGAACGAATACCAGGGGACCCGATTCGGGGGTGCCGCCCTTCACCTGCATCACGTAGCCCGAACCGTGGTCGTCGTGGTAGACCGCCAAGCCCGGCTTCCAGGGCCCCTCGGGGGCGGGGGCGGGCAGGCGCCCCCCCAGGGTCTCGTAGAGCCCGGGCGGTATCTCGTGCACGAACCGGGAAGGCCGGAAGTCCGTCCATCGGCCCCGAAGGAGGCGCCGGCCGCAGGAGCAGAGGTGGAGCTCTTCCTTGGCCCGGGTGGCGGCCACGTAGAAGAGCCTGCGCTGTTCCTCCAGATCCTCCCCCTCGTCGTCGTCCCGGGGAAAGAGCCCCTGCTCCAGTCCCGTGACGATCACCACCGGGAACTCCAGGCCCTTGGTGTTGTGCATCGTGATCAGGGTCACCGCCTCCGGACTCTCCTCCTGGTCCGCCAGCCTGCGGTCCAGCTCGATGGTCTCCAGGAACTCCGCCAGGCCCGACGGGGACAGCTCGAAGTCCGCCGCGGCGTTCACCAGCTCGTCCAGGTTGGCCGCCCGCTGATTTCCCGCGATCTCGTCCTGGCCCCGGTGGTACTCCGCCAGGCCGGAATCCTTGACCGTCCGCTCCACCAGGCCGGAGAGGGACTTGCCTTCCCCGGGACTTTCCAGGAGCCTCCGCAGGCCCTCGACCAGGGAGACGAAGGAGGCCAGGCCCGAACGGGACTTGGAGGTCTTGAGCAGGGAGCCCGCGCCGCGGGAAGCCGAGAGCAGGTTGCCGTCGGAGGCATAGGCCGCCTCCAGGATCGCCAAGACGCTCGTGTCCCCGACTCCCCGGGAAGGCTTGTTGACCACCCGGCGGAAGTTCACCTCGTCCCGGGGATTGGCCAGGACGGCCAGGTAGGCCAGGGCGTCCTTGACCTCCTCACGCTCGTAGAACCGGACGGAGCCCACGATCCGGTAGGGGATACCCCGCTTGGCGAAGAGGTGCTCGAAGGCCAGGGACTGGGCGTTCGTCCGGTAGAGGACCGCGGTGTCCGACCACCTGCCCGTCCGGGACGCCCGGGCTTCCGCCGCCCGGCAGGCGTAGGCGGCCTCCTCGTCCTGGTCCGCCAGGAGGGCCAGCTTGGCCCGGGGTCCGCCGTCCTTCACGGCCTTCAGGGTCTTGCCCAGGCGGCCCTCGTTTCGGGCCACCACGGCCCCCGCCACGTCCAGGATGCTCTGGAAGGACCGGTAGTTGCGCTCCAGCCGGACGATCTCGGTGTTCGGAAAGATTTGGGGGAACTCCAGGATGTTGCGCACCTCGGCGCCCCGGAAGCGGTAGATGGACTGGTCGTCGTCCCCCACCACGCAGACGTAGGCACCCCCGCCGGCCAGGACCTTGAGCAGCTCGAACTGGGCCACGTTGGAGTCCTGGTACTCGTCCACCAGGATCACCCGAAAGCGCTGGTGGAAGCGGTTCCGGATCGCCTCGTCTTCTCTCAGGACCCGGGCGGGCAGGAGGATGAGGTTCCCGAAGTCCACGTTTCCGGTTTCCCGTAGCCTCCTCTCGTAATCGGCATACAGGCGGCGGAAGTTGCGGTCCGGGAAGCGGGCTTCCAGGTCCGGGGCGTCCGGGGCCAGGCCGTAGTCCTTGGCCCGGGCGATCCGGGAGGCCAGACGGCCGCACTCCGCCCGGGTCAGTTCCGGCGCGGTCCCGTGCAGGAGGGTCGTCGAGTCGTCGTCGTCGTAGATGGTGAAGTTGGGGTCCAGGCCGGCGGCCGCGGCGTTCCGCCTGAGGAACCAGGCCCCGAAGGAGTGGAACGTCCTGAGAAAGGCCCGTGCGCAGGCGGGGTCGATGGCCGCGGCCCGGTCCCTCATCTCCCGGGCGGCCTTGTTCGTGAAGGTGACCGCCAGGACGGACTCCGGGGCCGCTCCCCGCTCGCGGACCAGCCAGGCTATCTTGGTGGTGATGACCCGGGTCTTGCCGGACCCCGCCCCCGCCAGGATCAGGAGGTTCCCCCCCTCGTGGCGCACCGCGGCCAGCTGCTCGGGGTTGAGGTCCTTCAGGTACTCGGGGAGCTCGGGCATGAAGTTGAATATGGAACGGGGGAGGGTAGGATGTAAAGGGGAGGTGGACGGTGGACGGTGGACGGAGGACAGTGGACAGTGGACAGTGGACAGTGCGGACCTCGGATACATTCAGACGCTATCGCGTATACGGTCACTGCAATCTGAGGGCACTTCCGCTTACTGTTTACCGCTTACTGTCCACGGACTACCGCTTCCACATCCACCCCGTTCACGGCGATGACCCGGGCGCGGACGACCCGGCCCGGATCCAGCCGGGCGTTCAGGACCGTAAGGCCGTCCACCTCCGGGGCCTGGGCGAAGCTTCGGCCCAGGGAGAGCTCCTCGCCCTCCACGGGCTCCTCCACCAGGACTTCGAGGTCCCGGCCCAGGAAACGGCGCAGGACAGCTTCGGTGATGGGCCGCTGGGCTTCCTCCACGAGGCGGCGGCGCTCGGCGGCGGTCTTGCGGGGCACCCGGCCCTTGAAGGCGGCGGCGGGGGTGTCCTCCTCCCGGGAGTACTCGAAGGCCCCCAGCCAGGTGAGCCGGGCCCGGTCCTGGAAGTCCCGGAGGGCGGCGAAGTCTTCCTCGGTCTCCCCGGGAAAACCCACCAGGAAGGTGGAGCGGAGTACGGCGTCCGGAAGCCGGTCCCGGATCCCGTCGATCAGGCGAAGGTAGGTTTCCGCGTCCCCCCGGCGGTTCATGGCCGAAAGGACGGACCGGGACGCGTGCTGGAAGGGGAGGTCGAAGTAGGGCAGGATCCTGGGATCCGCAGTGCAGTGGTCCAGGATCGCCTCGGGGAACCGGTCGGGGTGGATGTAGAGCATCCGGACCCGGAAATCCGCGTCGATGCGGCGGAGTTCCGAAAGGAGATCCGGAAGGGCCTGCCTTCCCAGGCTGTCCAGTCCGTAGGCCCCCAGATCCTGGCCGATGAGGTTGATCTCGAAGATTCCCCGGGACACGAGGTCCCGGGCTTCCCCGGCCACGTCGGCCACGTCCCGGCTGCGGGCCTCCCCCCGGATCAGGGGAATGGCGCAGTAGGTGCAGCGGTTCGAACAGCCCTCGGAGATCTTAAGGTAGGCGCTCCGGGGGTAGGAGAAGAGGGTGTCCCGGGGAGCCCGGGCGAGAGGCGCCGTCCCGGGAACCAGGACGGGCCGTCCGCCCCGGCGCAGGGTTTCCGCGGCCTGGGCGACCCGGGAAAGGTCCCCGTTCCCGAAGATCCCGTCAGCCTCGGGCAGGTCCGCGGCCAGGGCTTCGGGATATCGTTGGGCCAGGCATCCGGCCAGGAGGATCCGGGAGCCGGGGTACCGGGCCTTCAGGTCCAGGACCGCGTCCAGGCTCTCCTTCTTGGCGGATTCGATGAAGCCGCAGGTGTTGACGACGAGGATCCCCGCGCCTTCGGGACCGTCCTGGGCGGTCCAGCCCGCGGCCTCGAGTCGCGAGCGGATCTCCTCCGCGTCCACCTGGTTCTTGGCGCATCCGTGGAGGTCGATCCAGAAGGTCCGGGGCGTCTCGGAGGGGTTCACGTATACCTTACGGCACGTCCACGAGGACCAGGTTCCACCCGCCCCCCTCGGCCGGGACCCACCGGATCTGCTTGACCGCCACCTCCCCCTGGCCGCCCAGGTCCAGGTCCACAGAGCGGCCCCCTGTCGCCTGTATGGTGGTCTTGGAGGCCGCGGCGTTGGAGGTCCAGAACTTCACGGTGTTCGTGATGTTGACGGTGATCTGGTCGCCCTTGTGGTAGTACCGTTCCTCCCGGTCCCGGCGGTCCGCCTCGTACCGGAACATGCAGTAGTTCCGGAAGATCGTGGTCAGCACGATGGGGAAGGGCGAGCTCACCTTGTCGAAGATCACGGAGGTTTTCTGGTCCGGCGGAATCGGGGCTTCCGCGGCCTGTACCGCGGCAGGGTCGCCGGCCGGCGTTTCCGGGGCTTCCGCGGAGGCGGAGTCCAGGGGTACTTCCTCGCCCGCGAGAGCAGCCGCCAGGCCCCCCTCGGCGCTCAGGGTGATCAGGGCGCCCTTTGAGGGGTCTCCCTTCTGGAAGTCGTTCACGAAGATCTGGAGCTCCGGCGCGGTATCGTTGTCGAGGTCCAGGGTTCCCTTTTCCCCGAGCATGAAGAGGGCGCGGCCTATGGGGGACTCCACGGCCACCCTGTCGGAGATCCGGGCTACGAGGATGCGGTATTTCTGTTCTCCCAGGGGAACGAGCACTGTGTCGCCCTCGTAGAACCGCTTTTCCAGCACCGGCGCGTCCATGGCGTATTCCTGGGGAGCCCGGGCCGCGGCCTCTCCGGGGGCGCTTTCCCCGGAGGGATCCCTGCGTCCCAAGACCAGCACGAGGACCGCCGCCGCTGCGAGGAAGGCAAACCCTCCGGATATGAAAATCCAGGGGGAAGGTCCCCGTTTCGGGATGAGGGATTCCACCGGAATCGGCTGCTCCTGGATGCGGATGTTCTTGAACGCGGAGATGAACTCCCGGGCCTCGAGCCCGAGGTACTCCGCGTAGTTCCTCAGGAACCCTATCACGTAGGGATCTCCGGGGAACACCGTAAAATTTTCCTCTTCCAGGGCGGTCAGGAATCGTTTGGCGATGTTGGTGTCGTCGCTGACCCGGTCCAGGTCCAGCCCCAACCGTTCCCGGGCCGCCTTCAATTGCTCGCCGATGGAAATCATCGCATTCTTCCTGGCTGTCAGTTTTCGGTTTTAAAAAGGAAATTGTTATACACGTTCGCCGAGGCCGGGGAATCGTAGACGAACCGGGTCTCGGGGATACCCTGGTTCGTCCGGATTCCGGAAAAATCGAAGGTGAAGGGCTCGTTGGAGACCGTGACGCCGGAGATCCTCCGGATCATCCGGGTGCCGGGATCGACGGAAAGGACGATGGTCCGGAATCCCTCCGCCACGGTGCGGCGATTCAGGAGCAGCTTGACGACCAGTTCCGGGCTGCCTTCCTCCAGGGGGACCGGGTTCGGGCTCTGCTCGTAGGCTACGGTGTAGTTCCTGCGCAGGGTCCGCAGGCCGTCCGCCGTGGCCAGCCCCGCGCCGCCCGATCCGGTCATGGAAACCGACTGGGAGAGCACGGCCCGGTACTCCGGCACGTATACCACGAGGTTCTCCCCGTTGAAGCAGATCACCTGGTCCGCGGGTTGGGTGAAGTCGATCCGGAGAAGGCTGGGAGCCTTGTACCAGACGGTGCCCAGCATGGTGGTCTTCTGGGTGCGTATCGAGAGCCGGGCCTCGTAGTCGGCGACTTCCGCGTAGCGTTCGGAAACCCCGGCGAAGTACTGTTCCGCCGTGACGATATCCTGACCCGCAGCCGCTGCGGCCAGGAGCAGGGTGATGGAAACGGACAGGATGCTGCGCTTCACGGGACGATCCTATAGGAAGATTTCCGGCGCCGGCAAACCGGGACGCCGCCCGCTTATAGTATCCCGGGGGTATGAAAAAGACAACCGGGGTGTCCCGTGCGTCGGTTCCTTAATGGGACCGCCCCTTGGAACCCTCAGTCCGGGGAGCCGCCCCGGCTCCCCGGTTAGCCTCCGATCATCGGCGGCCCCGGGCGGGCGCCCGTTTTCCTCCCAGGCTTTCGAGCACCAGGTATCGGAGCCGTTCGTCCGAGAGTTTCAGGAACGTCCCGCAGTCCGGGCAGGTGAAGCGCAGGTCCTCCAGGTGGTCCTTCCGGCAACCCACGCAGAAAACTCTCCCGCAGGAGGGGCAGGCGCCGGCGGGGGATTCGTCCGGAGGCTGGGCCCGGATGGTCCGGCCCGCCTGGGCCGGCAGATCCTTGGGGGCTCTCCAGTCTCGGCCGCAGGATGAGCATTCGTAGCGCACCGTCACCGCGTCCCGGAGATCCCCCAGGGCCCGATCCCCCCGCTCAGAATCCGCCAACGCCAGTTCCCGGGCCGTCTTTTCGGCTTCCGCGTAGGCCCCACGGTAGAGCCTATGCCGGAACAGGCGCTCCAGAAGGTCCGGGTCTCCGGGAAAGAGCTCCAGGCCGGCCATCCAGGCGGTCTCCGCCCGGTACCGGTCTCCGTACCGGGCCGCCAGGTCCCCGGTGAGCAAATAGACCCTGCGCGTCTGCGCGAGGGGGAGGGCGCGGCGGAGCTGGTCCTCCGCGTCGGAATAGCGTTCCAGCTCCAGACAGCAGGCCGCATAGTTGGTACGATACTCCGCCTCGGTTTCCGGAGGCACCGCTCCCGCTGCGGTTCGCACCGCCCGGTCGTATTCGCCCGCGGCCTCCTCCAGCCGTCCCCGCCGGGCATAGATGTTTCCCCCCTGGTTCCGGGCTTCCGGTGAATCCGGGAAGGCGGACAGGATTTCCAGGGCTTCCGCCGTGGATCCCGCGGCGTCGAGGGCCTCGGAGAGGTTGACCGCGGGGCCGACCTGGTCGGGCAGGCGTTCCCGGGCGGCCCGGAAGAGGGAGACCGCCTGCCGCGGATCGCCCCGGCGCTCGGCCAGAAGGCCTCCCAGGTTGAGGATCCAGCCGTCCTCGGGGGACAGGTCCAGGGCTTTCCGCCAGGGTTCCTCGGCTTCCTCGGCGTGTCCGGAGAGGAAGAGGGCCTCCGCCAGGCGGAACCAATAGAGAGGGAATCCCGACTCCAAGGCGCAGGCTTTCCGGAGATGTTCCACCGCCTTCTCCCGTTCCCCTCGTTCCGACTGGATCAGACCGAGGAGGTAGAGGACCGCGGAATCCTCCGAGCCCTTGTCCGCCAGGCGCCGGAAGATCCGTTCCGCCTCCGCCTTTTTCCCGTCCCGGAAGAGCATCTTGCC
Source organism: Treponematales bacterium (assembly GCA_041738475.1). Lineage (GTDB taxonomy): Bacteria > Spirochaetota > Spirochaetia > Treponematales > UBA12059 > JAAYUR01. The sequence continues at coordinate 1,736 of JBGSPT010000289.1, read as the reverse complement.
CGCCAGGGCCGCGGTCGCGTCCGACCGGGGACGGAGGGCCTTGAGACGCCGGAGACATTCCTCCAGGTCCTCCGGGGCTTCCTGGGCGAAGAATCCCCGGGCCGCCCGTTCGTAGGCTTCCGCGGCCTCGGCCCTGCGCCGCGCCTGGTCCCAGCTCCGGGCCTCGTTCAGGGCGAAAATGGGCATGCCCGGCTCCATCCGGGCGGCACTGCCGTAGGCTTCGGCAGCCTTTTCCCAGTCCCCGAGGTTCCAGAAGGCGTGCCCCAGGAGGCCCGAGAGGCGGGGGCTGTCCGAAAGGTCCCTTCCGGCCAGTTCGTCCCGAAGCTCCAGGTAGCTCCCCCGGAGGTAGAGGAGGTTCGCCAGTTCCTCCCGGGCCAGCCGTACCCGTTCTCCGGGGTCGTTTCCGAAGGCGGCCAGACAGGCCCGGAGCGCGGGTTCCGCGTCCTCCAGGAGCCCCAGCCGCAGGGAGCATTCCGCCCGCAGGAAGAGTTCGTCCGGGTCCAGGGGGCGTACCTTCTCGGCCTTGCGGAGCTGGACGAGAGCGGGTACGTTGAAGCCCCCGGCGGCCAGGCTCCGGGCCAGCCGGACCCGCTGGCAGGGGTCCGCCTTTTCCAGGACGGACCAGCGCAGGCGCCAGGCCTCCACCTCCAGGGGCCGGGTTTCCAGGAGGATGTACCGGAGGACGCAGACCGCTTCGTCCGCGTCGTCGTAGTTCTGTGCCGCGAAGGCCAGGCGTCCCTGGCGTACGGTCTCGTCCTCGCACTCCGCCGCCCACAGGTCGTCGACCGCCGCCAGGAGGCGCGTTCCGGACAGGACGATCTTCAGATTGAAGGCGGAGCCGACGGGCCCGGGGCATTCGGTCCAGGGAATCACGGGGTGGGGCTTGCCGTTGAACACCGCGTCCACCCGGAGGAAACCGCGGTTCGACACGAGGAGGTAGAGGAAATCCCGGTCGCCCTCCGCGCGGAGGAAAAACCCGGCGGCCCGGTGCCCGCCGGTCCCGGGGAATTCGATGACCGCTTCCAGGGCAAGGTCTTCGTGCCGCGGCTCCGGGGCTTCCGCCCAGGCGAAGAGGTTCCGCTTGCGCAGGGCCAGTTCGAAACCCCCGCCGCCGCGGTAGGAGGCCCGGTATCGATCCTCGGAGACCGGCCGGAATCGGCCGGACGAGGGGGCGTCGAGCTCGGAAGCCCACAGCTCCTCGGGCAGGGAGCCGGCCTCCGGTTCAGGGGTCCTGCGGAACATCCGCTTCAGGAACTCGAACATGTCCCGCATCCTCCAGATCCTCCGAAATTTGCCGCAGCCGGAGCCATACTAGCCGGATTCCGCCCGCCCCGCAAGCTCCGGACTCCGCCGCGGGATATACTGGAGTTGGGTCGCAAGTTTCGACAGGATTAACAGGATGTAGACGGATGAACAGGATCGAATATGGATCGAAGGGAACGAGGGTATGTGCGGGAGAATCCTGTCCATCCGGTTCGGATCCTGTCCATCCTGTCCAGATTTTTCCAGGCGGAGGGGTCGAGTGCGGATAGAGTGCTTGTTGCTTATCGCGGCGGCCGCCCTGGCCTCCTGTTCACGGTCCCCGGATCACGGGACGGCGGCAGGGCCCGGGTCTCCGGCCTCCGTCGTCCCGGAGATCACGGCGCTCCGCTTTCCCGAAGGCGGAGAGGCTCAGGTGGTCCGGTCCGGGGAGGGCGCGGAGATCCTGCGGAGCGGGACGTCCCTGCCCGCCGAGC
>JBGSPT010000441.1:0-17523 GCA_041738475.1 Treponematales bacterium | reverse complement strand
CCTGCGCCTGTCGGAAGCGGCGCCCCCGGGCACGGCGCCCGTCCTGGCCCTCGGCATCGATTCCAGGCCCACGGGGCCGGCCCTGGCGGACATCATGGTACGCGTCTTCCTGGCATCCGGTGTCGTCCCGAAGTACGCCTTCATCATCGCGGCTCCGGAGATCATGGCCCGGACACGGTCCGCGGGCTCCGGCCTCTCCGGATTCTGCTACATCTCCGCCAGCCACAATCCCCCGGGTCACAACGGGGTCAAGTTCGGTTTCGCGGACGGAGGCGTGCTTCCGGCCTCCGAGGCGGAAACCTTGGCGGAGAGGTTCCGGGCCCTTGCCCGGGATCCCGCCGCCAGAAGCTCCGTCCTGGAAGGCGCCGCCGGGGTCGGAGAACGGGAAGTATCCCGGATTTTCGCTTCCTGCGCGGCCGAGAAGCGCACCGCGGTCTCGGCCTATACCCTCTTCGCCCGCCGGACCGCCGCGGACCGGGAAGACCTGGAGGCCCAGGAGCGGGTCCTGGACGACTTGGCCCGGGCCTGCGAGACCCGGCCCGTCGGGGTCGTGGCGGAGATGAACGGGTCCGCCCGCTCGGTGTCCATCGACGGGGACTATCTCGCCATGCTCGGAGTGCGGACCCGGCTGGTGAACTCCCGGCCCCGGGCCTTCGCGCACCGGATCGTGCCGGAAGGGGCTTCCCTGGACCTCTGCCGCAGGGAACTTGAGGCGGCACGGGCGGAGGACCCGGCCTTCGTCCTGGGCTATGTCCCGGACTGCGACGGGGACCGGGGCAACCTGGTCCGTTGGTCGGATTCCGAGGGTCGGGCTGTCGCCCTGGAGGCCCAGGAGGTTTTCGCGCTTGCGGTTCTCTCCGAACTGGCCTGCCTGCGCTCGTCAGGCGGCGCGGAACCGGGCAGGATCGCCGTGGCGGTGAACGACGCCACCAGCCTCCGGATCGAGGAGATAGCCCGGCCCCTGGGAGCCGAGGTATTCCGCGCGGAAACCGGGGAGGCCAACGTCGTCAACCTGGCCCGATCCCTGCGGTCCGAGGGGTGGACGGTCCGGATCCTCGGGGAGGGCTCCAACGGGGGAAACATCACCCATCCCTCCGCGGTCCGGGATCCTCTGAACACCGTTACGGCCCTGGTGAAGCTCCTAGCCCTGCGGGGCGGGGACGGAGGTCCCGAGCCCTTCCGCGCCTGGATGGACGCCTCCGGCCGGGGCGGGGAGTACTCTCCGGACTTCACCCTGGACGACGTCCTGGGAAGCCTGCCCGCCTGGACGAGCACCAGCGTATTCGAGGAGCGGGCCCTGATGCGGGTCCCGCCCTCGGATCCCTCGGATTTCAAGCGGCGTTTCCAGGCCCGGTTCCTGGATGAATGGAAGTCCAACCGGGCCGAACTGGAAGGGAGGTTCGGCTTCGTCTCCTGGGAGGCCCGGGCTTCCGTGGGCTCGGGGGAGGCGGACGCCTCCGGGGACTTCGGCGCGGCGGGCAGGGGAGGCCTCCGGATAGTCTTCCGGGACGGGATGGATCGACCCGCGGGCTTCCTCTGGATGAGGGGCAGCGGCACGGAACCGGTCCTTCGAGTCATGGCGGACCTCCGCGGCAGGGACCCGGAGGGCGAGGTCCGGCTGCTGGATTGGCTCAAGGAGATGGTGAAGGAGTCAGGTAAGAGGAGTCAGGAGTCAGGGTCCGGTCAATCGACTGTAGTCTCTGGTTGATCCTCGGTCGTCCGGGTGTCAACCTGTCGCCTGAGTCCTGGTTCCTGTCGCCTGAGTCCTGTCTTGCGCCTGCCTCCATTATCTGCTACTATCCGCGAACGGGCGCAAAAGGAGCGGGAATGGGCATACGGGGAGAACTTTTCTCCAGCAAGATCAACTGCCGGGGAAGGTCCTATTTTTTCAACGTCAAGGAAAACCGGACCGGCGACGTGTTCCTCAACATCGTGGAGTCAAAACCCACGGAAAATGCGGAGTTCGACCGCAGGTCCATCGTGGTCTTCAAGGAGGACATGAGGGAGTTCCTCCAGGCCTTCGAGAAGGCCCTCCGGTACATCGATACCTCCCAGGCGCCCAAGAAGCCCCGGCGCACGCCCAAGCCCGCGGTCCAGGCGGAGGATGGGTCGGGCAATAAAGGGCCCCGGAGAAAGATGGTGGTTCGGAAGAGGGATTCCGGGAAGAGCGGGGAGGAAGCGGGCACCTGATTCCGGCCGGAATGGACCGGATTTACCTTCCCAGGATCGTGAGGATCCTTTCCAGGACTTTTTTCCTGTCCAAGGGTTTGACGATATAGCTCTTCGCGCCCAGGAGGAGGGATTTCTTGACGATGTCCTCCTTGCCCAGGGCGCTTACCATCACGACAGCCGCGTTCTTGTCGAACTCGAGGATCTTTTCCAGCGCCGTGACCCCGTCCATCTTGGGCATGGTGATGTCCATGGTGACCAAGTCCACGTTCGGATACAGTTCCTTGTACTTTTCGATGCCCGCGACCCCGTCCCCGGCGGTGCCCACCACGTCGAAGCCCTCGGAGGTCAGGATCTGGCCCAGCTGTTTGGCGATGAACATGGAGTCATCCACGATCAGGACGCGATAGGGAGATCCGTCCGGCTTGACGCCGTCGGGGCGCTTTTCGTTGATATTCGGCATGTCGCTTTTGGCTATCATACGCGTCCAAGCTCCTTTTCCCCGTCCCGCGGGTGCCGCAATGCCGGGGCGTCCCCTGCGTCGGTTGCGCATGGACCACCCTCGCGGTGTCCAACATTCCTTTCGAGAACGCTGGAAACCGCTGTACGAAACCAGCCGGCTAAATCCCTATCGTGTTTTTTTGCCGGCCAGGATGTCTTGATACTGTATAATCCATGGATTTGAAGAATGCAAGGCGCGGAACGGGAAAAGCCGCGGCCGGGCCTCTTGACCTCCGATCCGGTTTTTCGCATACTTGCGGACACGTCTACGCGGTACGGAGTCCCGGCGGCCTCCGGCGGGCCGCGCGTAGGACCCTGCTCATAGAAGGAGTACGACCGTGCCTTGCGGAAGAAAGCGAAAGCTTAAGAAGATCGCGACGCATAAGCGAAAGAAGAAGAAGAGAAAGAACCGGCACAAGACCCGTTGACGCGTCGCGGGAGAGGCGGCCGTTCCCGCAGGGATCGGCCGTTTTTTGTTGCCCGATCCGTAGGAGGCGGGTAGTATACCCTATGCCCCGTGATATCGACGTACTTCAGCTCCTACGCACTTATGCCGCGAAAAACAAGGTTTCGACCATAGATTATCGGGCCTTCGCCCAGATGGTCCAGCGGCAGGCCGCCCAGGCCAACCGCCCGGATCCGATATACCGGGACCTGGCGTCCAATCCCGACGTGGTCCTGGTCCCGAAGCTGTTCCAATACGCCCGGGATCGAAATCTCTCCATAAACACCGTCGGCGGCCAGATCGACACAATCTCCCTCCCGGAGCATTTCACGGAACTCCTCCTGGTCGAATACCGCCGTATGGAGGAAAACCCGGATATTCCCTTCCCCGACGAGGAGAGCATACACGCGGAGCTTCCCTCGGAATGGGTCCAGGCCGTATCGGTGGAAACCGACCTGAGTTCCCTGATCGAGACCTCCCGGGACCGATCGGCCCCCTTCTACAGGCTGGTCTTTCCCGAGGGCATCCGTCCCGTGCTGGTTCTCTCCCCGATGGTGGCGGACAAGCTCCTGGAACATGCGGTTCTGAAGGTCCGACAGTACCTTCGGAAGGGCGGGAACAAGGACTTCGTGCAGAACAAGCTCTCCTACGCGTTCCCGGGCAAGGAGATGCAGCTCAAGGAATCCCTGTCCACGATCCTCATCAAGCCCTTCGACATGGTGCGGGACATGCGCACCTCCGGAAACGACTTCACCTTCGCCCTCTGGGCCTATCTCGCCAGCTACATGAAGCAGGACATCTTCAAGAAGTCGGACAAGAACTCGGAGGATTGGTCCAATCTCCAGGCCATCTTCCTCTGCGAGGTATACAACAACTTCTATAAAGGAAAGGCCCAGCGGGCGATCGAGCGGGAGACGGCCTTCAAGACCCTGGACACCCTGCTCCGCAAGTCTCCTTATACCTTCTCCCTGGACGAGGTGACGAACTTCCGGGACTCCATGGGACGCCCCCTTCTGGGCAAGTATACCCGGGAGGAACTTGAGGAATGGATCCGGGAGCGGACCACCCGGGCGGAGCCCGGCAGGCTGCCGGAGCTGCTCATGCCCGTAACGTCCCGGGGACAACGCTGGCTGGTAGCCAAGAACCGGGTGCTGCCCCTGGTAGTCCGGCTTTTGGGGGAGGCCCGGGCTTCGATCCGGACTTCCCTGATAGCCGAGTGGAAGGCCGTCCTGGAGGTCTATGCCTCCACCCCTACCATGGAGGACGACGCCGCCTACCGCCGGGACCTGGAGGAACGCCTGGCCAAGGGATACCCCGTCCTCTTCGTCCTCGTCTCCGAGCGGATCTTCTCCCTGGTCTACAACGAACTGCGGGAAACCCCCGACGCGGTCCCTGAACTGGACAGGTTTTTCTCGAAGGGGGACTTGGTCCCCATCGACGAGCTCTTGGATTTGCGGCGGAAACATCTGGTGATGGACGTGCGGAACCTCCTGCCCATCTGGTATACCCTGCCCATCCTGTCCGGACTTTTCGCACTCCTGTTCCGCTTGACCAGCAAGAAGCGGGCGCGTAAAGAACGGCTCGCCAGCGTGGCGGAAAAGGCGGCGGCAGCGAAGCCCGACAGGCCCGAGACGACCTCTAAATTCTCGGACCGAAGGATCGAATTTGCCGCGGCCGCCGCAAAGGTGGAGCAGGTCCTCCTGCCGGAGGGCTACAAGCTGGACGAGTATCTATCGGTGCTAATAAACCGCTGGAACACCATGCTGAATCCCCAAGCCAAGGCGGACTTGACCGAAGACGTCAATTCCCTGGTCCGGGACTATCTGCGGGGCCTGTTGCGCTCCCTGAAGCCGTCGAATTTCAACGCCGAGAGGGTGAAAGGCCTGGCCGCGACCCTGGCGGACACCCCCTCGTTGCTCAAGATCCGGAACCATTCCGCCCTGGAGGAATATATACGCCTCTACATGGTCCGGCTCCTGAAGACCCGATGACCTTTGGTCCGCAATTCCGAAAGCTCCTCCCGTCGGTTTTTCATGCTGTTGAAGTATAGAATCGCCCAAATATTTTAATCAGCAAAACGATCTTTCAACAATTGCAGTTTTTTCTTGCGCACTCCGGGAAACCCGGGTATACTCAATCATCCGACGGATCCACGAGCCGCCCGGCATCGTTCATACTTCCTCCAGACGGCCTACAAGCGGGCCTTCGGATATCCGGGACCAAGGAGCGCCCATGGAAACCATTCTCGTGATCAACCCGGGATCCACATCCACGAAGATCGGAGTCTTCCGGGATCTCAAGGAAGTATTCACGGAAACGGTGACCCACTCGGCCCAGGAGATAGCCCGGTACGCATCCATCGCGGACCAGTACGGCTTCCGCGAAAAGCACATCCGGGACGCCCTGGAAACGCGCGGTTTCGACACCGCCGGCATCTCCGCGGTGGTCGGCCGCGGGGGCCTGCTTCGCCCGATCCCCGGAGGAGTGTACCGCGTCACGGAACCGATGCTTCAGGACCTCCGGGCGGCCAAGTACGGTGAGCACGCCTCCAACCTCGGGGCCCTCATCGCCCACGCCCTTGGCCGGGAATGGGGAGTGCCGTCCTTCATCGCGGATCCCGTGGTAGTGGACGAGCTCTCCGACGTGGCCCGGGTCGCGGGTCATTCCCTCTTCGAGCGCCGGAGCATCTTCCATGCCTTGAACCAGAAGGCCGTCTGCCGAAGGTACGCCCGGGAGACCGGCCGGGCCTACGAGGACCTGACTTTGATCGCGGCCCACATGGGGGGCGGCGTTTCCGTGGGATTGCACCAGCGGGGTCGGGTGACGGACGTGAACCAGGCCCTGAACGGAGAAGGCCCCTTCAGTCCGGAGCGCTCGGGCACCCTCCCCGCAGGCGACCTCGCGAAGCTCTGCTTTTCCGGGAAGCATTCGGAAAAGGAAGTGCTGAAGATGATCACGGGGCAGGGCGGCATGGTCAGTCTCCTGGGCACCAACGACATGCGGGAGGTCGAAAAGGCCGCCCAGTCGGGCGACGCCAAGGCGGATCTTTGCCAGCGGGCATTCATCTATAATGTGGGCAAGTACATAGGTTCGTTGGCCGCGGCCGCGGCCGGCAGGGTGGACGCGATCATCCTGACCGGCGGGATCGCCCACGGCAAGGGAATCCAGGAGGGAATCGGCGGGATGTGCGGGTGGATAGCCCCGGTCGTCGCGTATCCCGGAGAGGGCGAACTGGAAGCCCTGGCCCTGGCGGGCAGCCGGGCCCTTTCCGGTGAAGCTGTCATCCAGGAGTATTGAGATGAAAACCGTTCAAGAGATTCTGGACAAGGCCCGGTCCCTGGGGCGGAAGCGGATCGCCGTGGCGGCGGCCCAGGAACACAGCGCATTGGAGGCGGCCTGCGCTGCCGCGGAGCACGGTTTGGCGGAACCGATCCTCATCGGGGACTTGGCTGCGGTGGATCGAATAGCCGGAGAGCTCGGCCTCGACGTGTCCCGGTTCCAGCGCATCGACGAGAGGGACAACGCGAGGGCCGCGGCCAAGGCGGTGGACCTGGTCCGTACGGGTCAGGCGGACCTCCTCATGAAGGGCATCCTGGACACATCGGTACTGCTGAAAGCGGTGCTGAACAAGGAATCCGGGTTGAACGCCGGCCGTCTTACGAGCCACGTGGCCGTGATGGAGGTTTCTTCCTACCACAAGCTCCTCATCGTGACCGACGCGGCCATCAACATCGCCCCGGATATTCCCGGCAAGATCGATATCATAGCCAACGCGGTGCAGGTGGCCCATGCCCTGGGAATCTCGAATCCCAAGGTGGCCCTCCTGGCGGCGGTTGAAAAGGTGAACTGGGAGAAGATGCCCTGCACCGCCGACGCGGCGGTCCTTACCCAGATGAACCGGCGGGGACAGATTAAGGGCTGTTTGGTGGACGGCCCCCTGGCTTTGGACAACGCGGTCAGCGCGGAGCGGGCCCGCATCAAGGGGATCGTGTCCGAGGTGGCCGGTGACGCGGACGTCTTCGTGGCGCCGGACATCGAGGCGGGGAACATTTTGTACAAGTGCCTTCTGGATCTCGGTCAGGCCAAGGGCGCCGGGATCGTGGTGGGAGCGGCCAAGCCGGTGGTCCTGACCAGCCGGGCCGACACGGCGGATGTAAAGCTGGCCAGCATAGCCCTGGCCTGTGTGGTGGCGACGGGAAGTGAACAGTGAACAGTGAACGGTGAACAGTGGGGAGGATTTCCATCCTTCCGTCCACAGTCCACTGTCCACCGTCCACCGAAAGGAGTATCTATGGCGATCAAGGGAAAACCGGAGATAGACCGGGAACGATGCAAGGGGTGCCTGCTCTGCGTGCGCGCCTGCCCGACCAAGGTGCTGGAGGCGGATTCGGCTCCGAACTCCTGGGGGTACTATCCGGTGCGGGCCGCCGCGCCGGACAAATGCATCGCCTGCGGCAACTGCTACCTCGTCTGTCCGGACGTGGCCGTCACGGTCTACAAACTCTAAGGAGGCACGGAACATGGCCGAAGAAAAGCGATTGATGAAGGGCAATGACGCCATCGGCGAAGCCGCGATCCGCGCCGGGTGCACCGCCTATTTCGGGTACCCCATCACCCCGCAGAACGAGCTGACCGCCTACATGGCCCGGCACATGATCGACCACAAGCGGACCTTCATCCAGGCGGAGAGCGAGGTTTCCGCGATCAATATGGTATTCGGAGCGTCCTCCGCGGGCGCCCGGGCCATGACAAGCTCCTCGAGCCCCGGCGTGAGCCTCAAGCAGGAAGGAATTTCCTACTGCTGCGGCGCGGATCTACCCTGCGTAGTCGTAAACGTGGCGCGATCGGGTCCGGGATTGGGCGGAATCTCCCCCGGTCAGGGCGACTACTTCCAGTCCACCCGGGGCGGCGGCCACGGCGACTACTATCACCTCGTCCTGGCGCCGAAAAGCGTACAGGAAGCCGCGGAGCTTACCTTCGAGGCCTTCGACCTGGCGGACAAATGGCGGATGCCGGTGATGATCCTGGCGGACGGCATGATCGGTCAGATGATGGAGGGCGTGACCTTCCCGGAACCCCGGGACCTGTCCAAGCTTCCCGCCCGTCCCTGGGCGGCCGGGGGGCAGTCCGATACCCATAGGCCCATCAACCACGTTTCCTCCATGAACTTGATCCCCGACGAGCTGGAAGCCAAGGTACACGAGCGTTTCAAGCGTTATGACGAGATAAAGAAGAAGGAGATCCGCTTCGAGGAGGTCAACACCGACAAGGCGGACCTGATCCTCGTGGCCTACGGAACCTCCAGCCGCGTCTGCCTGGGGGCCCAGCAGCTGGCCAAGGCGGCGGGCATCGAGCTCGGCATCTTCCGCCCCATCTCCCTGTGGCCCTTCCCCTACGAACGGATCGCCGAACTCGCCGGAAAGGGCAAGCGATTCCTCACGGTGGAGATGAGCATGGGACAGATGGTCCAGGACGTCCAGCTGGCCGTCGCGGGCAAGGCGCAGGTCTCGTTCTACGGCCGCTGCGGGGGCAACATCCCCACCGAGGAAGCGGTCCTCGCGGAAGCCCGAAAGCTTCTGGGCAAATAGGAGGATATGATGGAACTCGCGTACGGGCATCCCAAGAGCCTGAAACCTATACAGACCAAGTACTGCCCCGGCTGCGGCCACGGGGTGATCCACCGCATCATCTGCGAGGTGATCGACGAGCTGGGCCTCCAGGAAAAGAGCATCATCACCAACCCGGTGGGCTGCTCCATCTGGGCGGATCTCTACTTCGACATCGACTCCGTCCAGCCCGCCCACGGCAGGACCCCCGCGGCGGCCACCGGCGTCAAGCGCGTACGGCCGGACCACCTGGTAATCTGCTACCAGGGTGACGGCGACCTGGCCGCCATCGGCACCGCGGAGATCGTACACGCCGCCAACCGGGGCGAGAAGTTCACCACGATATTCGTGAACAACGCCATCTACGGAATGACCGGCGGGCAGATGGCCCCCACGACCCTGGTGGGGCAGAAGGCTACCACCGCCCCCTACGGACGGGACCCCGAGGGCGCCGGGATGGGCTATCCCATCCATGTCCTGGAGATGCTGTCCACCCTGGAGGGTACCCGCTACCTGGCCCGGGGCTCCGTGAACAACGCCGCCAATGTGCGCAAGACCAAGCAGTACATCAAGAAGGCCTTCGAGGCGCAGATGAGCGGAGTCGGATTCACGATGGTGGAGATCCTCTCCCAGTGCCCGACCAACTGGAGCATGGATCCCCAGGAGAGCGTGGAGTGGCTGGAGAAGAACATGATCCCCTTCTATCAGCTCGGGGAGGTCAAGAACACCCTGGAGGCATCCAAATGACGGAAAAGAGTTTCATGGCCGGATTCGGCGGCCAGGGCATCATCTCCATGGGCCAGCTCTGGGTGTATTGCGGCATGAAGGAAGGCCTTGAGGTCACCATGTTCCCCTTCTACGGCGCCGAAAAGCGCGGCGGCATAGCCCGGGCGGGCTGCGTGGTCTCCACGGCCGAGATAGCCAGTCCCCTGGTCACGACGCCGGACAGCGCGGTGGTGATGAACGAGGATTCCCTGCCCCTCTGCGAGGGGATCGTCAAGCAGGGGGGCACCCTCCTGATCAACTCCTCCCTCGTGAAGACCGAGACCAAGCGCAAGGACTGCAAGGTCGTGAAGGTGCCCTGCAACGAGATAGCGGAGAAGATCGGGGACGGCAAGATCGCCAATATGGTGATGATGGGCGCCCTGTCCAAGGTCACCGGAGCGGTTAAGCTGGACAAGCTGGAGCCCGTCCTGAAGAGCTTCTTCCCGCCCAGCAAGCACAGATTTATCGAGATGAACCTGAAAGCCATCGAGGCGGGTAAAGCCGCCGTCTAGGAGCCCGGGAGCTAGACCGGTTTCCTGAAGGGCGTCCGCCGCTTTCGGCGGACGCCCTTTTTATCAGGGGACCGCCTGCAGTTCCTCGGCCACCACCTGGGCCAGGCGCTTCACCCCCTCCTCGATCTGCTCCAGGGAGCTGTAGGAGAAGTTGATGCGCATGGTGTTGTGTTCGGGCTCGTCGAAGTAGAAGGACGAGCCTCCCACGTACGCGACCTTCCTCTCCACCGCCTTGAGCAGCATCTTGTCCGTGTCGATCCCGGCGGGCATGCGGATCCAGAGGAACAATCCGCCCTCCGGTTTGGTCCAGGTGATGTCCGGCCGCTTGGGCATGTGCTTTTCCAGAAGTTCGGTCATGTAATTGCGCTTGTCCCGGTAGATCCCGCAGGTGCGCTCGATGACGGAGTAGATCTTGCCGGTCTTGAGATACTCGGCGATCCATTTCTGGGCGAAGACGTTGGTGCACAGGTCCATGGCCTGTTTGGCCACCACGAACTTGGAGATGATGTCGGGATTCGCCATGACCCAGCCCATCCGGGTGCCCGGGGCGAGGATCTTGGAGAAGGTCTTGAAGTTGAGGACGTTGCCCCGGTTCTCCCCTTCCTGGTCCAGCTGGAAGATCGAGGGCAGGGTCTTGCCCAGGAAGCGTATCTCCCGGTAGGGGGAATCCTCCACCAGGGGAAGGCCGGTCCGGTAGGAGAACTCCAGCAGGGCCTTCCGCTTTTCCACGCTCCAGCAGATCCCCGTGGGGTTCTGGAAATCCGGGATGACGTAGATGAACTTTATCCGCTTTCCTTCCCGCACCGCGGCGGCGTAGCGCTTTTCCAGCTCCTCCATGTCGAACCCGTCGTCCGCCTTGCTGAAGGGGATGCCCAGGACCCGGCCCCGGTAGGACTGGATGGCCTGGATGGTCCCCAGGTAGGTGGGGTGGCCGCCGATGATGTAGTCACCCGGATCGATGAAGACCTTGGCCACGATGTCCAGGGCCTGCTGGCTGGCGGACACGACCAGGAGGTGATCCTGGCCGACCTTCACGCCCTGGCGGGCCTCGAACTTGATCAGCTCTTCCTTCAGGTCCGGATCTCCCTCGGTGGTCCCGTACTGGAGGGCCTTGGTCGCGTGCTTGACGAACACGACGTCGGCGGCGGCCCGGAGGTCCTCCACCGGGAACGTCTCCGGCGCGGGGAGCCCGCCCGCGAACGAGATGATGTCCGGCTTCTGGGTCAGCTTTAAAAGCTCCCGGATGACGGATTTTTTCATGTTCTGGGCGTTCGCGGAATAGAGCGATTCGAAGGAAGCCATGGATCGTCTCCTTGGTGATTTTACCGTTCCGGGCTACCGGCCCGGTCCGGCTGTTCCGTTCATGCTACCCGATAAGGAGTCGATTCGTAAAGGTTGCCGACCCGGCTTCGGGCGGGGCCTGAATCGGCCCGCCGGGGGGCGGCATTGACGGAGGGGGGCGCTTTCTTTACCGTGTACGGGCGGGCCGCGGGAATATCCCTCTTGATTCAAGGCCCCGACGAGCGAGGTATGCATGCCCCTGAACTGCGGAATCATAGGATTGCCCACGGTGGGAAAAACCACGATATTCACGGCCCTGACCCGGGTCAAGGCGGAGATCTCCAACTACTCCTCCGCCAAGAATCCGAACCTGGGCATCATAGCGGTGCCGGATCCCCGGCTGGACAGGCTCACGGAGATGTTCAAACCCCGGAAGAAGGTCCCCGCCACGGTCGAATTCGTGGATATCGCGGGCCTGGCCTCCGCGGCTTCCAAGAAGGAGGGTGCCAACCAGTTCCTTGCCCACATCCGGGATTCCGCGGTCCTGGCCCACGTGGTTCGCTGCTTCGAGGATCCCGAGGTGCCCCACGTATCCAACCGGGTGAGCCCCGGGGACGACATCGAGATGCTCCACCTGGAACTGGCCCTGGCGGACCTGGAGACCGTGGACAAGCGCACGGAAAAGCTCCAGAAGGAGCTGAAGGATCCCGCCAAGAAAAAGGACGCCGAGAAGGAGCTGGCCGCGTACGCCAAGATCCGCCCGGTCCTGCAGGAGGGCCGCCCGGCCCGGTCCGTCGCCCTGGATCATGAGGAGGCGGAGGCGGTCAAGCGCTCCTTCCTGATCACGATGAAGAAGGAGATCTACGTCTGCAACGCCGACGAGGAGGGAGTCCGCGCGGGCAGCCCCCACGTCGAGGCGGTCCGGAAGATCGCCGAGGCCGAGGGGGCCGAGTGCGTGGTCATCTGCGGAAAGTTCGAGTCTGAGCTTGCGGACCTGGAGAGCGAGGAGGAGAAGGCGGAGTTCCTGACGGAGCTGGGCATGGCGGAATCGGGCCTCTCCGCCCTGATCCACGCCGTCTACCACCTCCTGGGCCTGCGGACCTTCTTCACCGCGGGGGAGGACGAGTGCCGGGCCTGGACGATCCATGTGGGGGACAAGGCTCCCGCTGCGGCCGGAACCATCCACACGGACTTCGAGAAGGGCTTTATCAAGGCCGAAGTGTACCGCTTCGACGATCTCATGGAGTACGGCAGCGAACATGCCGTGAAGTCCGCCGGCAAGCTCCGCCTGGAGGGCAAGGAATATGTGGTTCAAGATGGTGATGTTATGTTTTTTAAGTTCAACATCTAACTATAAGACTCGCGATTCGGTGGATCGCGGAAGGCTTACAGGCCTTCCGCGCCGCCGGAGCGCCCGGCGCTCCGGCGCGGACGACGTTTCAGGAACATCGACGAACGCGAACGCGTTCGTCGCCGTCCGGCGCCGAGCGCCGGACGAGACGGGGATGTGATGTTCTTCAAATTCAATATTTGATCCCCGCCCGCCGCGTGCGCTTTCTAGTCCTCCCGGACGAGACCTCGCTTGGCCAGTTCCTCGAAGAGCACGTCCAGGAAGACAAGCCGGGAGCGCACCCCGTCCTTTTCCCCGGTCCGATCTTCCCAGGCGCGGTCTACGGCGCTTTCCAGGTCGCCGCGCTGGGGCCTGGGATCCCTGGAAGCGTCCAGGGCGCGGGCCAGGGAACAGGAGGGGGAATGGCTGCCGAAGCCTCCACAGGAGGGGCAGGCCCCATGCTCCCTGGGCTCCGGCCCGGCGGGGGAGCCGCCCGATGCGTCCGGGCCCGCGTCCCCGGCCTCGGAGTAGAGGCTGTACGCGGGGGCCGAGAATTCCAGGAATCTCAACTCCCGCCATGCTTCCTGAAGGGCGGAGCGCGTCCGCGCCAGCTCCTCGGAGGCGACGATGAAGGCGGTCCTGTATTCCTCCGTCCGGGCGTTGGCCCTCCGAAGGGCGTCGCTGGCCATGTCGGGGAGATCCCGGGTTTCCTCCAGGAGGGTGCGAAGCCGCCGCACCTCCTCGATCAGCTGTTCCCGTTTCATGGCTTGAACGGTGCGTTCCGAATCGTCATGCCGTATCATTGAAGTAAGAGTATACTGGATTGATGACTACGATGAAAGGATTGAAACCTCGAGCCCGCACGGTATTTTTCGCAGCGGCATGGATCATGGTTGTCGTCGCCGACGGAGCCGCACAGCACCCGCCCGGGAGTGCTTTCCCCCTGGATGTCGAACTCGTCGCCCACAGAGGGGCGGTCAACTCCATCGCCTTTTCACCGGACGGCAGGTTGCTTGCTGCGGCGGGGGCGGATAGGCAGTGTTCCCTCTGGAATGTTGAAAGCCGGGAACTCGTAGCCGCCGTGGAAACGGCGGGAGCGGCCTGGGGCGTTTCCTGGGCTCCGGACTCTAAAAGAATCGCCGTAGCGTCCTTGGATTCCAAGTTCCGTATCTTCTCGTCCGACGGGACCCTCGTACGGGAGTTCGATCACGGGGCTTCCGGCGCCTACAGCATCGCATGGGCTCCCCACGGCTCGGAGCTGGCCTGCGGTCTTTCATCGGGGGTGGTGATCCTGGCGGATCCGGGTACCGGAGACTTTCGCGAAATTGCCGTATCGGACGGTTCGGAGGGGCTCTCCACGCAGATCATAGCCGTATCCTGGTCTCCCGACGGGCGCTTTCTGGCCGTGGGGGGTATGGATTTCGTCACCCGCATCCTGGATTCCCGCTCCGGAGAGATCCTGCGGGAGCTGCGCGCTCCAGGGAGCGGGAGGAAAGACGTGAACGGCTTGACCTGGTCTCCGGACGGAAGCCTGTTGGCGGTCTGCCAACAGGACGGCAGGGTCCGTATCTGGGATGCCGACTCCGGAACCCTCAAGGCCGCCTGGGTCCAAGGGGGGGGCTGGATACGCGCAGGGGCTTGGTCTCCGGATGGGAAGCTGCTGGCTACGGCGGGAAACGGCCGGGAAGTCCTGGTCCGCGACGCTTCCGACGGCTCCGTCCTCGCGGTCCTGCCCGGGCATCGGTCTCCCATATGGACCCTGGCCTGGTCGCCGGATGGACGGAAGCTGGCCTCGGGATCCGGAATGTACTCGACCGGCGGCGGTGATTGTTCGATTCGGATTTGGGACGTTGTCGGGAGGTGAGCCTCCCGCTCGGGTTTATTTACAACTCCTCGCGAAAAGGCTATACAAATATTAAGCTCCCCTTGCCCCGCCGCCCGGGCTTGGGTATGCTCTAGCCATCATGGACAAGCTGATCATTAAAGGCGCGAGGGAGCACAACCTTAAGAACATTGACCTCGAACTCCCCCGGGACAAGCTGGTCGTGGTCTCCGGGCTCTCCGGCTCCGGCAAGAGCTCCCTGGCCTTCGACACGATCTTCGCGGAGGGGCAGAGGCGATACGTGGAGTCCCTGTCCGCCTACGCCCGGCAGTTCCTGGGCCGCATGGACAAGCCCGACGTCGACTACATCGAGGGCCTGTCTCCGGCCATCTCCATCGAACAGAAGAGCACCCACCGCAATCCCAGGTCCACGGTGGGGACGGTGACGGAGATCTACGACTATTACCGCCTGCTGTTCGCTCGTATCGGGATCCCCCACTGCCCCCAGTGCGGCAGGGAGATCAAGGAACAGAGTATAGACCAGATCCTGGACACCATCCTCTCCTGGCCCAAAGGCTCCAAGCTGCAGATCCTGGCCCCCGTGGTCCGGGGCAAGAAGGGGGAGCACCAGAAGATTCTCCAGGACGCCCGGAAGCAGGGATTCGTCCGGGCCCGGGTGAACGGCCGGATCGTCTCCCTGGAGGACGACATCCCCCTGGAGAAGCAGAAGAAGCACAGCATCGAGATAATCGTGGACCGCATCAAGCTCAGCGAGGATTCCCGGAAGCGCCTCGCCGAAAGCGTGGAGACCGCCTTGCAGATCGCCGAGGATGCGGCCGTCGTAGTCCGGGATTCGGGCCAGGGCGAGACGGAGGAGTTTTTCAGCCGACGGGGGGCCTGCCCGGAGTGCGGGATCAGCCTTCCCGAGCTGGAGCCCCGCCTGTTTTCCTTCAACAACCCCCACGGCGCCTGCCCGTCCTGCACCGGGCTGGGGATGAACCTGGAGTTCGACCCCGGCCTGGTCATCCCGGACCCGGACCTTTCCTTCGAGGAGGGCGGCTGCATCCCCTACAACCCCGACGCGGCCTGGAACCGGAGCCGCTTCGAGGCTCTGGCCAAGCACTACAAGTTTTCCCTGAGCACACCCTTCAGGCGCCTGCCGAAGAAGGTCATGGACGCGATCCTGTACGGCACCGACGACGCGGTCCGGGTCCGGTACGAGAACCGGGAAGGCACGGGGCACTTCGAGTACGAGAGCCGGTTCCCCGGGATCCTGGCGGACTTGAAACGCCGCTACATGGAGACCACCAGCGACGGAATCAAACAGTGGCTGGAGCGCTTCATGACCGAAAGGCCCTGCGAAGCCTGCGGCGGCCGCCGTCTCCGGCCCGAGGCCCTGGCTGTGACGGTGGGCGGAGTGAACGTGCACGATTTATCCGCGAGGAGCGTGGAGACGACCCTGGACTTCTTCTCCAAGGTCGAACTAACGGACACCCAGAGACAGATCGCCAAACAGATTCTCAAGGAGATAACCGCCCGTCTGACCTTCATGCGGAACGTGGGTCTCGAGTACCTGACCCTGGAACGCAAGGCAGCGACCCTCTCGGGAGGGGAGGCCCAGCGGATCCGCCTGGCTACCCAGATCGGCTCATCCCTGGTGGGGGTGCTCTACATCCTGGACGAGCCTTCCATCGGCCTCCATCAGCGGGACAACCAGCGCCTCATCGACACCCTGACCTACCTGCGGGACATCGGCAACACCCTGATCGTGGTGGAGCACGACGAGCAGACCCTCCGCACAGCGGACTGGATCGTGGACCTGGGACCCGGGGCGGGGGTGCACGGAGGCCGGGTGGTGGCCCAGGGGACCCCGGAGCAGGTCATGGAGAGCCCGAAGAGCCTAACCGGACAGTATCTGGCCGGAGCTCTGCGCATCGAAATCCCCCGGGAGCGCAGGCCCGGGAACGGCAAGTCCCTTCTCATACGGGGCTGCCGGGAGCACAACCTCAAGGGAATCGACGTAGACCTGCCCCTGGGCAGATTCGTCTGCATCACCGGGGTCTCGGGCTCGGGGAAGAGCACCCTGCTTACGGATCTGCTGTATCCGGCGATCTCCAACCGCGTCATGGGGACTTCCTGGCCCGAGGGGGAATTCGATTCCCTGGAAGGACTGGAAAGCATCGACAAGATCATCAACATCGACCAGAGCCCCATCGGCAGGACGCCCCGATCCAACCCCGCCACCTACGTCGGAGTGTTCACCCACATCCGGGACCTCTTCTCGACCCTGCCGGAATCCAAGGCCCGGGGCTGGAAGCCCGGGCGTTTCAGCTTCAACGTCAAGGGGGGGCGCTGCGAGAACTGCCAGGGGGACGGAACCATCCGGATCGAGATGAACTTCCTGCCCGACGTGTACATCACCTGCGACGTCTGCCACGGCAAGAGGTTCAACTCGGACACCCTGGACGTACGGTACAAGGGCAAGAACATCGCCGAGGTCCTGGACATGACCATCGAGGAGGCGGCTTCCTTCTTCGAGCACATCCCCCCGATCTCCCATCGCATGAACACCCTGCTTTCGGTGGGGCTGGGATACATCAAGCTGGGCCAGTCCGCCCTGACCCTCTCGGGCTGGGAGGCCCAGCGGGTCAAGCTGGCTTTCGAGCTGGCCAAGCGTTCCACGGGCAGGACCCTCTACTTCATGGATGAACCGACCACGGGACTCCACTTCGCGGACGTCAAGCAGCTCATGGAGGTCATCCAACGCCTGGTGGATGCGGGGAACACGGTGGTGATGATCGAGCACAACCTGGACGTGATCAAGCAGGCTGACTGGATCCTGGACCTCGGCCCCGAGGGCGGGGACAAGGGCGGTTCCTTGATCGCCCGGGGTACCCCCGAGGAGATCGCCAAGGCGAAGGGGTCGTATACGGGGAAGTATCTGAAGGAGAGCCTGAAGCGGTGAACCGTGGACGGTGGTCGGTGGTCGGAAATGGAGCGGATACGCCGAGTCCTTCTGTCCACTGACCACTGACCACCGTCCACTCCCGTCGGAAACCTCGCCGAAGCCCATGGGCTTCGGCGAGGTTTCC
>JBGSPT010000366.1:0-13600 GCA_041738475.1 Treponematales bacterium | reverse complement strand
CGGCGGTGGCGGTCGGGGCGTCCGTGGGATTCCTGGCTGGCCTGGCGATCGGTCTGGGCCGGGGCGGAGTCGAGGGCCGGGTCCTGGAGCACGCCGTCTCCTTCTTCATGTCCATACCGGGAATGGCCTGGGCTCCGATCTTCCTGACCATCACAGGCTTGGGCGTTGCCACGATCATCGCCGTCGCGAGTCTCACAGCGTTCTTTCCCATGGTGTTCCATACGTACCACGGGCTCCTGGCCCTGGATCGGCATATGCTGCAGACCGCGGACCTCATGGAGTTCGGTTTCCTTCGGACCCTCTTCCGGGTGCGGCTTCCGGGCATCCTGACCCATGTCTTCGTCGGTCTCAAGCTGTCCATGTCACGAGCTTTCATGACGGTCGTGGCGGTGGAGATGGTGTCCGCCACCCTGTCTGGGCTGGGCTACGCGATCTTCGACGCCCGGGAACTGCTCAATACGAAGACGATGTTCGCGGGGATCCTCCTGTCCGGAGCCGCCTACCTGCTGATGGAGGGGATAGTCGTGGGGATTCCGGAGCGCGCCACCACCCGGAGGTGGGGTCTGAGGCCGGAATCGTGAGGCGCGCGGCCGTAGCCCTGGCGGCGGGCGTCGTCTTCTATTTCCTCGGCCTCCGGCTCGGACTCTTCAACGACAGCATGGCTTTCCATATCGCGGCGAGCCTCGGGCGCGCCGTCCTGGGATTTTCCGTCTCCGTCGCGCTGTCCTTCGCGGTCTCCGTGGCGCTCGGCGCGGCTCTGACGGTGCGCGCCGCCTGCAAGCCTCTCTTCGCGTTCCTTACGGCCATCCCGACCATCACCTGGGTCCCCCTGCTCCTGGTCACCACAGGCCTTTCGGAGCGGACGATCGTCCTCTCCATCGTCCTGGGCTCGCTCTTCCCGATGGTCTACAGCATGCTGGAGGGATTCGACACGGTCCCGCGGAACGAAATCCGGGCAGCGCGCATCCTGGGGTTTTCCGGAGTTAGGCTATACGCCCAATTCTACGTACCGGCTTCCTTCAACGGAATCCTGGCCGGCCTTAAACTCGGCGTCGCCTACGCCTGGCGGTCCCTGGTGGGCGCGGAGATGCTCACCACGATCGCCCACGGCCTGGGAGTGGCCGCCTTCGCCGCCCGCAGGTTCTACGACCAGAAGCTGATGTTCTCGTCGGTGCTCTTCATCGGCCTCCTGGGCTACGTGATTAAATCGATCTTTGTCGAGGGGCTTGAGGAGCGGACGATCCGGAAATGGGGCATCTCGTGATCATCTCCTGCGAATCCGTGCACAAGGAATTCGAGGGCCTCAAGGTCCTCGAGGGCGTCGACATCAGCATCGAGGAGGGGGAATTCCTCGTATTGCTCGGGCCTTCGGGCTGTGGCAAGTCTACCCTCCTCAACCTCATCGCGGGATTCGAGAAGCCCACTACCGGGACGGTCCGGTTCCGGGGGGAGGATGTCCGGGGGCCGGGCCGGCACTACGGTTTCGTGTTCCAGGACTACGCTCTGTTCCCGTGGCTCACCGTCCAGGGGAACGTCGAGAGCGGCCTGCTCCATATCTGGGACCGGAAGGAGCGACGGGACGCGGCCCGCCGGTACATCGACCTGGTCGGCCTGGGTGAGTTCGCGGGGGAATACCCCTACAAGCTCTCCGGGGGGATGAAGCAGAGGGTGGGTATCGCGCGCGCCCTGGCATACGATCCGGACGTTCTCCTGATGGACGAACCCTTCGGCGCTCTGGACGCCCAGACTCGGAAGCTCATGCAGCAGGAGCTCTCCCGCATCCTCCGGGACATGGGAAAAACCATCATCTTTGTGACCCACAGTGTCGTGGAGGCGGTGTACCTGGCCACCCGGGTCATCGTCTTCTCCCGCCGGCCTTCCCGCATCATCTACGAGGAACGCATCGACCTCGACCCGGATCGGCACTACACCGAGGAACGGTACATGCGATACCGCGAGACCATCCTGCGCCACCTGAACCCCGAGACCGGAATCCGGGAATAGTCCATTCAACTCCGCTTCGATACACTTTTACTGCAATCCTCCAGGAGACAAACATGATCGTACCCTTCTACACGTCCACCCACGAATACGCCGCGCGCAGGGACGAGTTCGACTCCGCCGTCCGCTCTGTGATGGAGCGCGGGGACTTCATCCTGAGCTCCGAGTCCGAGGAGTTCGAAAAGGAGGCCGCCGACTGGTTAGGCGCCAAGTACGCCGTAGGCGTGGCGAATAAACAGGATGTCGACGATTTCCAGGAGAGTCCAGCGCTCCTGGAGATGGAGTCCGTGGCCCGCAGGGGAGCGAAGGTCCTCTGCCACGATCCCTACATCCCGGAGGTGACGGACGATCATGGGAAGACCTGGAAAGGCATGGAGTTCACGGACGAGGCCCTGTCTTCCGCGTACTGCGCGGTGTTTGCTACCAACCACGCCTTGTTCGACGTGGAGCGCATCGTGGAAAATGCAAGGCTCGTCGTGGACACCCGGAACGCGGTCAAGCGGGTGCATATCGAGGACGGGAAGGTGTACAAGCTTTGATCGCGTTCCGCAGTCGGGAATGAGCGGGGCCTCTCTTTGAGCACCGTCAGCGTCCGCCGTCTCGCGAAAAACACGCTCCTCCTCTACTTCCGCATGTTCCTGCTCATGGGCGTGTCGCTCTACACGGTCCGGATCGTGCTGGCCGCCCTGGGAATGGTCGACTTTGGCCTCTACAATGTGGTGGGAGGCGTAGTTGCCCTGTTCGCCTTCATGAGCAACTCCATGGCCACCTCGTCCCAGCGGTACTTTACGGACGCGATCGGGAAGGGCGACGAAGCCGCGTTCGCGGAGGCTTTTCGGACGACCCGGACCCTGTACGGCCTATTGGCCCTCGTTGTCCTGGTGCTCGCGGAGACCATCGGGCTCTGGTTCGTCCGGAACCGGATGGTGATTCCCCCGGATCGAGCTGTGGCGGCGTTCTGGGTGTACCAATTCTCGATTGCCTCCTTCCTGATGACCATCACGAACACCCCGTACATGGCGGCGATCATTTCTCACGAGAACATGGGGATTTACGCCTGGGTCAGCTTCCTGGAGGCCGGACTCAAGCTGTCTGCCGCGTACTTGATCGACACGCTCCCCTACGACAAGCTTGCGACATACGGCGTGCTGATGTTCGCGGCCACGGCCTGCCGTGCGCTGGGCTTCAAGATCGTCTGCATCGTGAAGTACAAGAAGGCTTCCTGGCGGTACTCCTGGGCTCCCGCCCGACTCCGGGAGATGCTTTCCTTTACGGGCTGGAACCTGTTCGGCAGTTTCGCCAGCGCGACCCGGTCCCAGGGCGTGAACATCCTGCTGAACCTGTTCTTCGGACCCGCCGTCAACGCCTCCCGGGGGGTCGCGTTCCAGGTGAATTCCGCGATCGTCCAGTTCGCCAGTAACTTCACGACGGCCCTCCGTCCCCAGATCATGAAGTCGTATTCAGCGGGGCAGCGGAGGGAGATGCTGAACCTTGTCTATATGAGTTCGCGGTTCACCTATCTGCTGATGCTGGTTCTGGCGGTTCCCGTACTCCTGGAGACGGAGAACCTCTTGACATGGTGGCTCGGGAAAGCCGGGCCGCACATGGCGGCCTTCACGCGCCTCGTCGTGCTGCAGAGCCTGGCGCTCAGCCTGTCGTATTCCCTGACCGCGGCTGCCCAGGCCACCGGCCGGGTCAAGGCATTCCAGGCCTGGGTCGGAGGCTTCCAGGTCCTGAACCTTCCGATCGCCTGGATCCTGTTCCGGTCCGGGCTGGAACCGGAATCCGCGTTCTCCTCGGGCCTTGCGATCGAGGTTGTATCGATCGCACTGCGCCTGGCTGTGCTTCGGAAGACGATAGGTTTGCCGGTCCTGGAATACGCGCGCAACGTGCTCCTGGCGATCGCGGCGGTGACGGCCCTTTCCTTTCTGGCTCCCGTGGCCCTGTGGAAGGCGATGGCGCCGGGCATCCCGCGATTCCTGGCGGTTTCCGCGGCCGGAGGTGTATCCTGCCTGGCGGCGGCGTGGCGCCTGGGGATCACGGACGAGGAACGACGGAAGGTCGTCGCCGCCGTGCGGAAGCGGCTGGGATTCCCGTCCGACAATCGATCGGCCAATAGGAGCTCGAATGGATAGCTGTCCAGTCCTCATCGTCATCCCCGCCCGGGGCGGGTCCAAAGGGATCCCCCGGAAGAACCTCCGTCCCCTGGCCGGCCGGCCCCTGCTCTCGTACTCCGTGGAGACGGCCCTGGCATGCGGCCTGGGGGCGGACGTCTGCGTGTCCAGCGAGGACGACGAGATCCTCCGCCTGGCGGAGTCCCTCGGGGCGGTCCCGATCCGCCGCCCGGAGGAGCTGGCCGGGGACCGCGTGACCCTGGACCCAGTCATCCACGACGCCATGGCGCGGATGCGGGAGCGGACCGGGAGGGACTACGGCCTCGTGGTCACCATGCAGCCGACCTCCCCCCTGCTCCGGAAGGAGTCCCTGGCCGCGGCGGTCCGGAGGATGCTCGAATCCCCCGAGCTCGACACGGTCATCTCCGCGAGGGAGGACGCCCACCTTTCCTGGAGGAAGGAGGGCGACCGCTTCGTCCCGAACTACGCGAAGCGCCTGAACCGCCAGCAGCTTCCCCCGGAATACCGGGAGACGGGGGGATTCTTCGTTTCCCGGGCCGGGATCGTCACTCCGACTAGCCGGATCGGGACGAACGTGGGACTGCACATCCTATCGGGCGCGGAGACGATCGACATAGACGGCTTCGACGACTGGAGCCTCTGCGAGTACCACCTCCGCCACCGGAAGGTGCTGTTCGTCGTCTCCGGATACCCGGAGATCGGCATGGGCCATGTGTACAACACCCTGATCCTTGCCCACGAGATCCTCGACCACGAGGTACAGTTCCTGGTGGATTCCCGGAGCGCCCTGGCCCGGGACAAGATAGCCACCTACAATTACCCGGTGCGGATGCAGGAGCATGGGGACATCCTCGAGGATATCTCCGAAATCGAACCCGATGTGGTGATCAACGACCGCCTGGACACGGACGCCGACTACGTCCTGCGGCTCAAGGAGAAGGGGTACACGGTCATCAATTTCGAGGACCTGGGGGAGGGGGCCCGGCACGCGGACCTTGTGGTCAACGCGATCTACCCCGAGACCGTGCCCCGGGACCGGCACTATTACGGGCACCGGTACTTCGCGCTCCGGGACGAGTTCCTCCGGGCGCCGGAGAAGGAGATACGCCCCGAGGTCCGGGAGGTCCTGGTCACCTTCGGCGGCGTCGACCCGGGCAACTTCACCCGGAAGGTCCTGGGGGAGATCTACCGGGACTGCCTGGACCGCGGAATCTCGATCGTCGTGATCGCCGGTCCCGGATACTCCCGGTACGAGACCCTGGAGGACTTCCCGGAAGCCCGGGTGCTCCGGGACGTCACGGACATCTCGGTCCACATGGCCCGGGCGGACGTCATCTTCACCTCCGCCGGCCGCACGACCTACGAGATCGCGTCGATCGGGACGCCCGCCATCGTGCTGGCCCAGAACGAGCGGGAGACCACCCACTTCTTCGCGTCCGCGGAGTACGGGTTTATGAACCTCGGGCTCGGCGCGTCCCTGCCGCCCGGGAGGATCCGGGAAGCCTTCGGCCTACTGGCCGGGGATCCCGCCCTCCGGACCGCGATGCACAAGGCCATGCGGTCCGTGGATATCCGCAAGTCGAAGGAGAACGTGATCCGGCTCATCGCCGAAACGATAAGGAGCGCACGATGAGGATACGAGAGGCCATTACGGAAGGTATCCGGGACGATTCGGTCCTTCGCAAGCCCTGCGTCATAGCGGAGGCCGGGGTCAACCACGAGGGGAGGATGGACTTGGCGGAGCGGCTCGTCGCGGAGGCCGCCGAGGGCGGGGCGGACGCGATCAAGTTCCAGACCTACAAGGCGGAGACGATCGCCTCGAAGCACTCGCCCTCCTACTGGGACCTGTCCAAGGAGCCCACGACCAGCCAGTACCAGCTGTTCAAGAAATACGACAAGTTCTGGAAGAAGGAGTACGAGGCCCTCAAGGTCGCCTGCGACCGCGCGGGCATCGAGTTTCTCAGCACCCCCTTCGACGTCGAGTCCGCGGGATTCTTGAACGACCTCATGGAGGTGTTCAAGATCTCGTCCTCGGACCTGACGAACAAGCCCTTCATCGAGCACCTCTGCGGATTCGGGAAGCCCATCCTCCTGTCCGTGGGGGCGGCCCATCTCTGGGAGACCGTGCGGGCCGTGGAGTGGATCGAGGCCCGGGGCAATCCCCTGGCCCTGCTCCACTGCGTGCTGAACTACCCCACCGCGGACGAGAACGCGAACCTGGGGATGATCCTGGACCTCCGACGGCGCTTCCCGGACCACGCCATCGGGTACTCCGACCATACCCTGCCCGGGGACATGAAGGTCCTCGAGGTCGCGACCCTCCTCGGGGCGAGCATATTGGAGAAACACTTCACCTTCGACAAGACCCTGCCCGGGAACGACCACTACCACGCGATGGACAAGAAAGACCTCGCGGTCTTCCGGGCCAGGATGGACCGGGATTTCACGATCCTGGGGTCCTTCGAGAAGAAGGCCCTGCCCTCGGAGGCCCCCGCCCGGGCGAACGCCCGGCGCAGCCTGGTGGCGGCACGGCGCATCGGCGCGGGAGAGGAACTTTCCCTTGAACTCCTGACCTGGAAGCGGCCCGGCTCGGGAATTTCCCCCTCGGAGATCGACGAAGTGGTCGGCCGCAAGGCGGCCCGGGATATCGAGGAGGACGAGGTTCTCTATTGGAGCCTGCTCGCGTGAAGGAGTACTACGTCACCCTGACCGGGGCCATCAACAACTCCGGGGACTTCCTGATCCGCAAGCGCGCCCACGGCCTCCTGCGGAAGTTCCGTCCGGACCGGGAAATCGTGGACCTCCCGCGCTGGGAACCCCTGGACGAGGAACGCCTGGCGACCGTGAACGGCGCCAAGGCGCTCCTCCTGACCGGGGGTCCGGCCGTCCAGCCGGGGATGTATCCCCGCATCTATCCCCTGGTGGAGGACTTGGGCCGGATCCGCGTACCGATCTCGCTCTTCGGGGTGGGCTGGAAGGGCGACGAGTCCGGCTTCGCCTCCGCCCTGGCCTATTCCGCCCGGGTGGGCTCCGGGCCCCTGATCGAGCGGATCGAGGCGGACGGCCTTCCCTCCAGCGTCCGGGACTACGACACCTTGCGGGTCCTCCGGAACCTGGGCCTGTCCCGGGTGATCATGACCGGCTGCCCGGCCCTGCACCGATCCGAAGGCGAGCCGGAATGCCGGGCCCGCGTTCCGGTTCGGACCATCGCGTTCTCCGTGGGCGTGCGGTTCATCAAGAATCCTTCCCTGGAGCGGCAGATGAAATCGGTGGTGACGGCCCTGCGGAAGGAGTACGGGAAGAATTCGGTGACCGCCGTATTCCAGCACTCCCTGGGCCGGGGGCGATCCGCCGACCGGAACCGGGCGTTTTGTTCCTGGCTCGAGTCGGAGGGGGTCGAGTACCGCGACGTCTCGGGCTCCGCGGAAGCCATGATCGACCTGTACGACCACTGCGACGCCCACGTCGGGTACCGCGTGCATTCCCACCTCTGCGCCCTCTCCCTGGGCCTGACCTCGGTCCTCCTCTGCGAGGACGGCCGAGGGAAGAGCCTGGTGCCCCTCCTGGGCGCCGGTATCCTGCCCGCCTACGCCCCGACCCTGGATACCCGGTTCCTCCGGGTCGACATCCGGGGACCCCGGCGGAAGGTCTTCCCGGATATCGAGCGGTGGGTGCTGGAGGAGTTGAGGAGCGAAGAGAGGGTCTATCCAGCCATTCGGGCCGGGGCGGAAGAAGCGCGTGACAGGTTTCTTGTCACTCAGTCAGAATATCTACGAAACCTTCCGTGAAGGGATGCCTGGAGGCGCGATGAGTCGAGTTCTTGTTCCCGATTACATGGGCGGACAGGTGGTGGCGGGCATCCGCAGCCTGGCCCG
Organism: Treponematales bacterium; assembly: GCA_041738475.1. Classification (GTDB taxonomy): domain Bacteria; phylum Spirochaetota; class Spirochaetia; order Treponematales; family UBA12059; genus JAAYUR01. The sequence goes on along the minus strand of JBGSPT010000366.1, from coordinate 5,589 downwards.
GAAGTCGGATTGCATCGACCTGGCCTGGGGCTACCCCAAGACCATGCCGATCGTGCGCAGCCGCTGGATACGGAAGCTGTACCGCATCACCTCCCTGGACGCGGACCCGGACCGGTTCCTGAAGGATGTCCTGGGTCTGCTGGACGGCGGGGGATACACCTCCATGATCCCGTTTGGGCTGCAGTCCTACCACGTCCTGGTGAAACACCGGAAGAGGGTGCTGGACAAGGTTCCCTGCCTGCTCCCGGACGAGAAGATGTTCGCGATCGCCTCGGACAAGAGGGAGACCCTGCGGTTCTGCCGCAGCATCGGAATCGACGGGCCGGAGGAGTATTCGATTGATTCCGAGTCGGATCTCGGCGCCGTATCCCGGGCGGTCCGGTACCCCGTGGTCATCAAGGCGCGGTCGGGATCCGGAGTGGGGGTCGGCCTGCGGTACGCCAACGACGTCCGGGAACTGGAGCGGTACTACCGGGAGATCTCGGGCACCGCGGCCAAGACCGGATTCGAGTTTTCCCGTCCCCTGGTGCAGGAGTTTGTACCGGGCTTCATCCACGACGCCTGTGCGGTGACGATGGGGGGAAGGGTGGCCCAGGTCCTGACCCAGGTCCGGCGGGTGATGTACCCGATCTACGGAGGCGTCGGCGCCGTGAACGTCACCACCGATGAACCGGAACTGGCGGCCGCGGCCCGGCGTCTCCTGGAGAGCCTGGAATGGAACGGCCCTACGCAGATCGAATTCAAGAAGGACAGCCGGGACGGCAAGTACAAGATCATCGAGATAAACCCGAAGCTCTGGGGCACCCTGGATCTCTCGATCAAGTCGGGGATCGACTTCCCCGGGATCATCCGGGACTACCTGGAGAGGGGGACCATCCCCGAAGCCCGTTCCTATCCCGCGGGAATCCGGTACATCTTCCGGTATCCCCAGGCCCTGTACGCCCTGCGCCAGATTCGGAAGCGGTTCGGACGGGCCGCGGCCCGGGACGGAGGAGCCTACACGGCCACCTTCACCGATGTCGATTTCAGCGATTTCCCCGTGGACGCGGCCCGGGCACTCAAGGCCTACGCCGGAATCCTCCTGGGGAAGGTCGTGGAGTCAAACGCGAACCTTCCGGACGAGCTTATCCCCAGGGAGTAGCCGTCCGGCGCCCCGGCACGGAGACCTCACCATGAAGATCATCGTATCCCACGACGTGGACCACCTGGACGCCTCCGAGCACGCCGGGGACGGCATCCGCCTGAAATTCGCCGTTCGCACACTGTTGGAGGTCGCCGCGGGGCGGACGGGGATCCCGGAGGCGGCCCGCCGTGCAGGCAGCCTTCGACGGGGACGCTGGCACAGGATCCCGGAGGTCATGGACCACGACGAGCGGAACGGGATCCCGTCCACGTTCTTCTTCGGCATGGCCGAGGGCCTCGGGTTATCCTATTCCCCGGAAGCCGCGGAGCCCTGGATCCGCCAAGCCATGTCACGCGGATTTGGAACCGGGGTGCACGGCATCGCATATGACGATCCGGGCGCCATCCGGGAGGAACGGGATCGCTTCCGGGCCGTCTCGGGACTGGAAGGATTCGGCATACGCATGCACTACCTGAGGAACTCCCCGGATACGGCGGTCCTGTTGGCTTCCGCGGGGTATGCCTTTGACGCCACCCTGGGCAGGACGGGGAATCCGAGGATCGTGGCCGGCATGCCCGTGTTTCCGGTCCATCTCATGGACGGGTGGGTCCTGCAGAGCGGGCCCTTCGGAATGCAGGCTGGGGACCGGGAGCGTGTCCGACGCGACACCCGGGACACGATCCGGCGGGAGGCGGAGTCGGGCACGGAATACTTTTCCTTGCTGTTCCACGACCGGTACTACTCGGATGAGTTTCCGGCCTGGAAATCCTGGTACGAGGAGACGATCGAGTATCTGCGGTCCGAGGGACACACCTTCACAGGGTATGACCGGGCCCGGTCCGAAGTCCTGGGAAGGGCGTCCGCGGTATGAGGGCGGCGCCGGGACTTCGCGCCCGTGCATTCTGGGCGGCCGAGACGATCCGCCGCCTGGTCGAGGGGGAGGAGGCGGATAATCCGGCCGACGAACCGGTCCTGGACCGTCTCGGCGAATGTCTTGGAAGCCGGTTCACACACGGGATCGTCCATGTCGGCCTTTCCGCCGTCGAGAGCGGCACTGCCCGGGAGGCCGCGGATACCGTGCTCCGGGAACTCGGGGAATCCCTGGGGTATTTCGCGTGCCCGGCCTTCACGCCGGGGTTCCGGAGGACCGGCGCGTTTTCGGCCGCCGAGACCCGGCCCGAGGTCGGGGGGTTTTCCCGGATCTGCATGGAGGGCCTTCCGCCCCGCACGGAGGATCCGATCCACTCCCTGTTCCTGTTCGGAGAGAAGGCGCTTGAACTCCTGATGGATCCCGTTCGGGACACCTTCGCACCGGAGGGAGTCTTCCGGCGTTTCGTGGAGCCGGGCAGCTGCTGGATCAATATCGGGGTGCCCAGGATCGTCTCGACGGTGTTCCATTACATCGAACGCCTCGCCGGCGTGCCCTACCTCCGATCGGCGGTCCACGTGGGCAGGATCCGGCATGCGGACGGCCGGGAAGAGGACGTCCGGCAATCGAGCTACCGCTATTCCCCGCGGGTCGCCTGGAACCGCGGAAAGATCGAAACGCTCCTTCAGGATGCCGGGGCTCTCGGGCGATTCCGGTGGAGGGGAGCCCTGGTGCGCGTGGTCGACGGCCAACGGGCCGCGGAGAGTCTTCTGGGGGCGCTTCGAGGCGATCCCTATTTCCTGGTCACGAAGTGAGGACGGAACGTGCCTGAGTTCACGAAAGAACCTCTGTCGATAGCCCGGGTGGTGGAACGGCTGGTAGCCCTGGAACGCAGGACCTCCCTGTGCGATCAGCGTATATCGGGATTCCGCTACTGGGATGCCCTGCGCATGAAGTTCTACTACTCCCTGACGGAGTCCCTGGGACTCTACGAGGAGCCGCACCGGTACAGGAAACCCGGGCTCATGGAGTACCTCGGGTTTCTCGGGGAGGATCTGGGATCCTTCCGGAAACTGCTTCGAAGGCTGCCCTCGGAATCCCGGCTCCTGGTTCTGGCGAATCCCAGGCGGAAGCGGGACGCGAGGACCGGGAAATGGATGCACCTGGTCACGGATCCAGTCATCGACCGCCTGTCCGTCCCCCCCCTCGTCCTGGAGCCCCGGATGGGGGGCGCCCACATGAAGCCGGCCTGGACGCGCAATCTGTATTACTACGATGTCCTGAGGTACCTGGCCGGCCTGCTCATGCCCGTGATCCGCCTCTTCACGATCCCGACGAAACGGGAGGCCGAGAAGCTCCGGGAAATCGAGGCGGAGATCCGGACGGAGTTCGGCTTCTCCTATCCGCTCAGGAAGGCGGCCCTGGACGCCCTCAGTTGGAGGCGCGCCCTGGTGCCTCTCTACCGCTGGCTGCTGCGGAAAGCCGGGGTCCGGACCATCGTGCTGGTCTGCTCCTACGGGAAGGAATCCTGGATCGAGGCCTGCCGCGGGTTGGGCATCCGGACAATCGAGCTCCAGCACGGCACGGTGACCAGGTTCCACCCGGGGTATCACTACCCGGAGGGGACATCCAAGCGGTACGTCCCGGACGAGTTCTGGGGATTCGGGGCGTACTGGACCCGTACGGTCGCGTTCCCGTCCAGGATGCGGCTCCGTCCGGGCTTCGGGTATCCTTTCCTGGAGAATGCCCTTGCCGGCCTCTCGGTGACCCGGGATCCGGATCTACTTCTGGTCGTATCCCAGGGCACGATCGGGGGATACCTGTCGCGGCTCGTGGCGGAAGCCCTGGAATACCTGCCCGCGTCCGTCCGGATCGCCTACAAACTACACCCCGGGGAGCGGCTGGGCTGGAGGGAAGCGTATCCCTGGCTGGCCGCGCACCCGGGCCGGGTGGACGTGGTCGAGGGCGACGAACCCGCCCTGTACGACCTGATGGCCCGCGCCCGGTGGCAGCTTGGGGTCAGCTCCACCGCCCTCTTCGAGGGCATGCGGCTGGGCTGCCGCACGATCCTGGCGGACCTGCCGAGCATCGAATACATGGAGGACGTCCTGGCCTCCGGTAATGCTGTCCTTGTCCGGTCGGCCGCGGAGCTTCCCGCGGCCCTGGAGTCCTGTCCGGAGCCGGACGGCCGGGAGTACTTCGACCGGGACGAGTCGCTTTTCAGGGAACTCGACGAGGCGGGACGCAAGGAAGGAGGAATCGGTGGGTGATGCCCGTGCACGCGGAACCGGTCTGACGGGCAGGTCCGTCTGGATACTTTGCCAGAATGCGGGTTCGCCCCGGCACGGCATGAACTTCCGGCCCTACAACGTCGCAAGGGAGTTGGCGGCCCGGGGAGCGGACGTGACGGTCGTGTCCGGATCGACGTCCCACGAATTCTACGCCCCCCCCGCGACGACGGGGCGGTACACTTTCGAAGACGTGGACGGCATTCGGTACGTCTGGATCCGGACGCCCCGTTACGGGGAGTCCCGGAGCCTGGGGCGCATGTACGCCTGGGCCTCCTATTTGGCAGGTCTTCCGGGTCTTCCCAGACTCGGTCTGCCGAGGCCGGACACGATCATCGTGTCCTCCCCGCCCCCGTTCACGGTGGTGCCCGCCGCCGGTCTGGCCCGAAAGTATGGCGCCCGCCTGGTGTTCGAAGTACGGGATATATGGCCACTGACCCTCGTGGACATCGGGAGTATCTCCCCCCGGCATCCGCTCATCCGGGTTACCCAGTGGGTCGAGGACTTCGCCTACCGTCGGGCGGACGCCGTCGTCTCCGTCCTCCCGGCCGCGGAGCCGCACATGAGGGCTAGGGGCCTCCAGGAAGGGAAATTCCACTACGTGCCGAACGGACTCCGGTTGGCCGAGACAGGCCCGCGGAGGCCGGGAGGATGCGTCCGGGCCGCCCTGCGGGATCGGAGTTTTATTGTTGGCTACACGGGGAAACTGGGGTCTTCCAATGGAATGGAAACTTTTGTGGACGCGGCGGGCCTTCTTCAAGACCGCCGGGACATAGGCTTTGCCGTGATAGGAACCGGGGCGGAGCGAGAGGAGCTCAAGTCCCGGGCGACTCGGCTGGGACTGGATAATATCGTATTCCTGCCACCGGTATCCAAGGAGCGGGTTCCGGACATCTTGGCGGAACTGGACGTATGTTACCTGGGGTTCCGGGACGAGCCGCTGTACAGGTTCGGAGTTTCTCCGACCAAGCTCTTCGATTACATGGCCGCCGCAAAGCCCATCATCATGGGGTTGCGGGCCGGAAACGACCCGGTGGGGGAGGCGGGCTGCGGCATTACCGTGCCTCCCGAGGATCCCGGGGCCTTGGCCCAGGCTGTCCGTGCACTTTCGGAGACAGGCCCGGACGGACGGGCCCGGATGGGAGCCGCGGGCCGCGCCTACCTGATAGCCAACCACGATTGGGCGGTCCTCGGGGACCGGTACGCGGTGATCGTCGGTCTGGTGGAGAGAACGTGATGGTTTCCGGACGACGGTCATCCCTCGGCGCGGCTCCTGTCCTGGCCGCCGCGGCCCTCCTGGCCTCGGTCCT